>JAUXRT010000148.1 GCA_030681635.1 Reyranella sp. | reverse complement strand
GCGAACAACGGGAACAGCGCCACCAGCGGCGCCACGAGCGCGATCGAGCCCAGCCCCAGCGCGGCATAAAGAAGGAATGTCGCCGTGCCGTTGGCGAAGCCCACCGCCAGGAACCAGCGCACGCCCGCCGGATGGGCCGGGCCTTCGCGCCAGGCCCGGCGGCCGACCAGGGTCAGGATCACGACTGTCGACAGCGTGTAGCCGATGGCGGCGGCGGCCAGCGGCTCGTGCCACAGCGCGAGGCCCGTCTTGATCGCGGGCTGGATCGAGCCGCGCACCAGCGCCGCCGCCAGCGGCAGGCCCAGCACCCAGACCGACCAGTTCCGGCCACCGGCCCCGCCGCGCAAGGCCAGCAGCGCCACGCCACCCACGACCATGGCAAGGCCACCGACCTGGCTGAGGCTCAGCCGCTCGTCCAGGAACAATACGGCGCCCAGCACCGCGAACACCGGCGTCACGTTGCCCACGGCACCCGCCACCGCGGGGCCCAGCGCCTCGTTGGAGCACACCGCCAGGATCGACACCATGACAGGAAAGATGCAGCCCACGGCGGCGAAGACCAGCGCCGCCTCGAGGTTGAAGCGCTGCCAGTCGACGAACACGGCGGCGGCCAGCCACGCCAGCACCGCCGAGCCGCCGATCGAATAGAGCGGCGAGCGCCACGACGGCATGGTCCGCAGCCCGTACTGGGTCAGGATCAGGGCCACCGCAAAGCAGAAGGCTGCCCCTAAAGCGAGGATGGCAGCACCGCTCATGGTCTGCTAGAAGCGCCCGCTTCGGCAGCGGAGAGAAGAATGGACACGCTCACCTACTGGAACGGCACCTGGCACGAGGGCAACCCGGCGATCCTGGGCCCGCGCGACCACGCCATGTGGCTGGGCTCCATCGTATTCGACGGCGGCCGCGCCTTCGAGGGCTGCGGCCCCGACCTCGACCTCCATGCGGAACGCGCCGTGCGCTCGGCCCGCTCGCTGGGCTTGAACCCGACGCAGACGCCGGAAGAAATCCTGAAGCTGATGCACGAGAGCGTGCGCCGCTTCGGCCCCAAAGCCGAGCTCTACGTCCGGCCGATGTTCTGGGCCGGCAAGGGCGGCGCGGGCCCGATCTCGGTCGATCCCGACTCCTGCCAGTTCCTGCTCTGCACCTATCTCTCGCCGATGCGCGCCGGCACGCCGCTGACCCTGGGCCTCTGCCGCAGTATCAGAAGGCCGTCGCCGGAGAGCGCGCCGACCGACGCCAAGGCAAGCTGCCTCTACCCCAACTCGTCCCGGGGCGTGGCCGAAATGCTGAAGCGCGGTTTTGGCAACGGCATCGTGCTCGACGCACTCGGCAACGTGGCCGAAACTTGCAGCTCCAACGTGTTCCTTGCCAGGAACGGCGTGGTCGCCACGCCGGTGCCCAACGGCGCCTTCCTGGCCGGCATCACGCGCAACCGCACCATCAAGCTGCTGCGCACCGCCGGCATCACCGTCGAGGAGCGCACGGTGACCACCGCCGACCTCGACCAGGCCGACGAGATCTTCACCACCGGCAATGCCGGCAAGGTGCAGCCGGTCAGCCGCTACGAGGACCGCGACCTGCAGCCCGGCCCGATCGCGGCCCGCGCGCACGACCTCTATATGGCGTTTGCGCGGACGCAGCGGATCATTTGAGGCCGAATTTTCAGACACCATCTGTCTGGAATCTGTCTGTCTGAAAATTCGGAAAACGCCGGCCCGCTTCGGCTAAAAGATTCTTTTCGACTCAAGGCCGATCGGCGGACCTGTCCAGGCTCCAGAACCGCTCAAGCGCAGTCGCGTCGCCGTTGAACAGGTTGCGGTCGCAGTGGCTGACGCCCTGCACGATGCTGGTCTGGCCGTAGGCGGGACGGCCCGCGCTCTCGTCGCCCGCATACTGCCAGAGCCGCCAGCCCCGCGCCGCCCAGGCCAGCGGCACCTCGGGCGAGTCGTGGTAGTCGGCGACCCACAGGCCGCAGCGTGCGAGGATCGAATCGGGCGTGATCCGGGCGCCGAAGCTGCGGTTGGAGTTCGGCAGCGGATCGCCATTGGCCCAGGCCGGGTGCACATAGACCACCGGCAGCCGTCCCGTCGCCTCGGCCACCGCCTGCACGAATTCCTCGGCCTGGTCGAGCCGCATGGAATTCGACGGATTGTTTTCATTGAACTCGACGTCGAGGGCGAGCAGCGTCCGGGGACCGGGCCGCGATGCGGACAGGTAGAACGCCGCCTGCTTCGCGCCCGAGGATTGCCCCGTGCCGAAGTGATAGGTGCCCCACAGCAACCCCGCCGCCTCGGCCTGGGGCCGCCTGGCCGCGCACGCCGTGTCGAGGTAATCGCCGCCTTCGCTCGCCTTATGGATGACGCCCAGGATGTTGCTCTGGCGCACCAGCCGGAAGTCGGTGACGGTGACGCTGCGGCTGAGGTCGATCACCGCATCAAGGCCCAGCGTCGCCCGATCCGGCGGCGGCGGCGCGATCGGCATCTGATAGGGCGTCAAAGCCTGTCGGGAACTGCAGCCGGCCGCCGTTGAAGCAGCGAGGCCTGAGAGGATGTTCCGGCGAGAGATCATGTTCCGACAGTAGGGCGTTCGGAGTATGTTTCCCAGTCTCCGATACCAGTCTCCGGCGTGTACCCGACGGGAGTGAAAATGCCGACTTACAGCAAGACCCCAGAAGCCATCGCGAAGCTCTCTCCGGAGCAGTTTCGTGTGACACAGGAAAGCGGCACCGAATACCCGGGCACCGGTCCGCTCCTGCACAACAAGGAGCCGGGCGTCTATGTCGACATCGTGTCGGGCGAGCCGCTGTTCGCCTCGTCCGACAAGTTCGAATCGGGATGCGGCTGGCCCAGTTTCACCAAGCCGATCGAGCCCGCCAATGTCGCCGAGCTGAAGGACGGGTCGCTCGGCATGATGCGCATCGAGGTGCGGTCCAAGCACGGCGACAGCCATCTCGGGCATGTGTTCCCCGACGGTCCGCGCGATCGCGGCGGGCTGCGTTATTGCATCAACTCGGCCTCGCTGCGGTTCGTTCACCGCGACGACATGCAGGCGGCAGGCTATGGTGCCTATCTCGACCAGGTGGAGGACGTAAGATGAGCGAAGAGCGCGCAGTTCTGGCCGGCGGTTGCTTCTGGGGCATGCAGGACCTGATCCGCAAGCTGCCCGGGGTCCTCTCGACACGGGTCGGCTACACCGGCGGCCACGTGGCCAACGCGACCTATCGCAACCACGAGGGCCATGCCGAGGCCATCGAAATCATTTTCGACCCGGCGAAGACGAGCTTTCGCAAGCAGCTGGAGTTCTTCTTCCAGATCCACGATCCCTCGACCCTGAATCGCCAGGGCAACGACCGCGGCACCAGCTATCGCTCGGCGATTTTTTACACCACCGACGAGCAGCGCCGCGTCGCCCTGGATACGATCGCCGATGTCGACGCCTCCGGCCTGTGGCCCGGCAAGGCCGTGACCGAAGTCGCGCCCGCCACCGACTTCTGGGAAGCGGAGCCGGAGCACCAGGACTATCTGGAACGCATCCCCAACGGCTACACCTGCCACTTCGTGCGGCCCGAGTGGAAACTGCCGGTGCGTACGAAGGTAGCCTAGAAGGCCTGAACGGCGGCGCTGGCGCGACGCGAGCGATTAGAAGTTCGTCGAAGAGCCCGAGGGCTACAATCATTTTTTTTAAACAACACTATCTTGGCGCGCCCCGATTTTTTGCTTTGGGGTAGCAACAGATGGGTGGTCTCGTTCACGGAACCAAACGTCAAACCTAAGCGATGTCGGTGATGTCTCTTCTCCAGCGCTAATCTTTGCGCTGAGTGAGAATCGGCAACTCGTTTCCCAGCTTTGGAATTGTACCTTGCGACTTATGCAGCTGGCGGTTTGAAACGCACCTTGAGACGGCCCGCCTTTATAGAGACCCCATCCGCTTCAACTTGCACGCGGAAATAGCCCTCCTCAGTAAGCAATATATCGGTCGGCTGCAGGACTAGTCGGACCCAACCCCTAACAGCACCGTCGTTGAGCATACCGGTGAAGTTGGTTTCCATTTCCGTACTTGCTAGTTCAACTTCTGAGTTCGGCGCATATACTTTGGCGTTAACTTTCTTTGGTAGATCATCTACGTCGCAAATGAGCCAAGTAACAATGCACAGTTTCGGCCACGTCACTGGAGAAGGCGCACTAAAAATTATCTCGCTTCCATAGACGCCCATGAATGAAAGCTTATTCCCGGCCTCCAAACGGATGTCATCGCAAAATATAGAGAATGCTGCCCGCGGGTCGCTCATGCTCGTCACTCTTAATTAGACGTAGCTGTTGCTGGAAATGCCTTCACGAAGTTAAGCGGCCTTCGAGCCTCCGTTTCAGAAACGATCGCCTTTCTAACTGGTTCGCTGACTTGATTTGATTGTTGGACCACCATCCGTTCTGGCAGAGAAACTTTCACTTCCCGATCAAGCGCGTGAGCAAGATCAGCTAGTGTTTCAAGAGTCATATTGTTGGAGCCAGAGAGCTGCTTAGTAATTGCAGACCGGCCAACATTCAAAAGCTTAGAGATCCGCGACTTAGTGAGGCCACGTTTGGCATGCTCTTCAGTAAGCGCTTGGTTTAGGGCGTGATGAATATCACCAACAAGGCGAACATAGGAGCGCCGTCGCTTATCGACACTTATTTTAGCAGATGTCATTTGGCAGCACTCCAGTAAGAAATTTCGGTTCGTCGAGATCCAGAGTCGATCGAAAATGCACAACCTTCTCGACGTACGGCGCGTAATCCTTGTTGTTCGTGAGGTGACGTTTCATCTGCCCACATACGACGATGAAATGTCTTCTTTTCGGTAACCACCCAAACAGGCGCGCGTCAGGCGTCTTGAATTCCCAGACATGGTAGCCAACGGGATTGAGTTTCTTACGATCTCGGGCGTAAGCCATCGGCCGTCCAATGACATATTCGTAGAAAATCTGTTCAACCTGCTCATATGGAGAAATCTTGCGGCCACCATCAGCGCTTTCGCTGGGAAGGACCGTCGTCAACCAAGCAAGGGCTTGCGGTGCCAAGTGGATCCATCGAGTGGGGAACTCATGACTTTCGAGGTCAGCATCGTGGCCGATAAGCTTCCCGGCATTCTCAAGGTCGCCTATTGTTGCCATATAGGTCAACACTACCTGAAATTAAAGGTCTGAGCACGCACTGGAGCCTCTCGTTGAAGCATGGCTCCTTCAGGCCAAATTCGACCACATATATGACAAAATGCAACCAGAACACGCACATATAGTGAAATTGACCCGTCAGTCGAGGTCACGAGCGCCGGGGACTTGCCTACCAAAGTCCGGCCCTAGTGCTTGACCGCATTTCGACACGACTGCTCGAACAGGAGAGCCGCCTCATAGAGACAGCGCTCGGCTTCGCCCCACTGGGCAGGATCACCCCACAGCCGCTTGGCGTGCTGCTCACGCCGGAGGCCATGGGCGTGCCGCGCCGGATACGGACGCGGCACTGTATCGTGGCGCAGCGACAACTCCGCTTCGAGGTCGTGCAGATGGGTCCACTCGCTCTCGGTGCCCAGGACCTCGTCGAAGCGGGTGTAAATGTCCCTCCAGTCGAACTTCAGCGTGTAGAATTTCTTACCGGCGAACCGGCGGCCTCGCCGCAGATAGTCGATGACCCGCTCGAAGCGAAGGTTGGCCAGGTGAGCTTCGATCAACGCCCGGGCGAGGTTGGCGTCGATCTTGCCGCTCATCGCCACCCTCCGTCATTGTAGCCGTTGGGCTCGTCGTCCATCTCCGCCCACTCCTTGTCCCAGGCCGCGGCCACGTCGAAGTCCCCCAAAGGCGAGGTGCCGGGGATGCGGCCCGGGTTGTCGTCGCCCCAGCGGTGATCCATCTCCGGATGCAGTGGCCACGCGAACGTAAGCGCCAGCGCGTCGCCAATATCCGGTGACAGCAGCCCGCGCTTCTTCATGTCTTCCTTGCGTTCGAGCTGGATGGCGTTCTTCGCGTCGTAGCCGTATTCGACGCCGGTGAGGTCCTGCGCCAGCTCGGGATCGTCGGGCAGCGCGCCCTGTTCCAGCCAGCCTTTGGCCATGCCCCACATCTCGGCGCGCTTGTTGGCGTAGAGCGGCGCCTGGCCCTCGGGCGTCCAGCCGCCGGGCCTCGACGCAAAGTTGATGCCGTGGACACCAGGCACGCCCAGCTGCCTGAGCCGATCGACGACGCCAGCGCCGATGCCGCCCTCGTCGACGAACACGGCGCGCGCCCGCACCTCGGCCGCGCGCTCGCAGACGCGGCCGGCGAGCTGCATCAGGTCGAGGCCCTTCAGCTTTTCGATCGGCCAGGTGCGGCCGTCCCTTCCCTTGCGGATGAAGATGACGCTGCGGTCGTCGCCGAAGCGCGCCACGTCGACGCCCATCACCACGGGATCGTAGGGCGCTGAGGGCAGCTCGCGATTCATCGCCTCGCGCACCCGCTCGCCGTCGATGAACTGCAGCGCGCCCGCCTTGGGGAAGGCGCCGCGGACGCGGACTTTCACGAAGTCGGAGTCCTCGCCGTAGTCGCGCACCCATTCGGCGATCTGCGCCTTGTTGGTGAAGGACACAGTGCGGGCATCGACGTGGCTCGCGCGCCAGCGCGCCTGGAACTTGCCGAAACACTCGTGGAAGCGGCCGCCGTTCCGCGTCGGGTTGCCGAAGGCCAGCCAGACGATCTCGGTGCCGGCGTCGGTCAAGGCGCCCTCGGCGGTTTCCCAGATCGTGTCGGCGATGGCCGAGGCCTCGTCGAAGACGAGAAGCAGCCGGCCGCCCTGATTATGGAGTCCGGCGAAGGCCTCGGCATTGTGCGCCGACCACGGCACCAGATCGACCCGCCAGCCCGCCGCCTTGCCCTCCTCCGCGGCGGCGATCGCCGTGGCGCTGTAGGCGAGCCAGTCGCGGCAGATCGAGAGGCCGTGCCATTTGGCAAGCTCGGCCCAGGTCTTGGTGCGGAGCTGGGTCTCGGTGTTGGCCGTCACCACGCCGCGGGTGCCCGGCTGCGTGGCGAGCGCCCACAGCACCAGCCAGGCGACCAGCGCCGACTTGCCGACGCCGTGGCCCGAGGCGACGGCGATGCGCACGGGCGAGCGGCCGAGGGCGAGGTCGTCGCGGAGATTGGCCAGCAATTCGGCCTGCCAGGGTTCGGGGCCTTCGTATTTGGCGAGCGGCGTGCCGGGAGTGCCCCAGGGAAAGGCCGAGAGCACGAAGCGCAGCGGGTCCTTGCGGTAGCGCCGCGCCATCGCGTTGGCGCGCTCCTCCAATTCGGCTTGCGACGTGGTTTGATCGAGCATGGTTTC
>JAUXRT010000140.1 GCA_030681635.1 Reyranella sp. | reverse complement strand
GCCGGCGCCAACATCGCGGGCATGGCGATGGCGCTCACGATGCCGATACGCGGTTGGCGGGACGGAGGCTGAGCGCTCCTAGGCCTGGCGCTTCTCGACCGAAGTTACTGCGGAGACAGCCTCACCGCCGTCATGAAGCGGGTGCGGAAATAGTCGGAGTCCAGGTGCGTCACCATCACGGGCGAGCCGCGATGCGTGGCATGAACGAACTGGTCGTTGCCGGCATAGATTCCGATGTGGGTGTAGGTGCCGCGGGAGCCGAAGAGGACGAGGTCTCCGCGCTGGAGGTCGCTGCGCGCGACAGGCGTGCCCTCGCGCACCATCTCGTGCGGCATGCGCGGGATGCGTTGCCCGAAGACCGCGCCGTAGAGGTAGTAGACGAAGCCGCTGCAGTCGAAGCCCGTCTTCGGCGAGGTGCCGCCGTAGCGGTAGGGCGTGCCGAGGTAGTTCATGGCGCGCGAGACCAGACGGTCGCCCCAGTCGTTCGCGACGGCAGGCGTGGAGAATGAAACCGGGACCGCTTGGACCGCGGCAGGTGCTGCCTGCGTGAAGCCGGCGTAGACGCCGTTCTCCTGCTGCCACTTGGCATTGAGCTGATCGGAAACCGTATCCGACGGATCGGCCTGCACCGCGGGCTTCGGCTTCGCCTTGGTCGCCGCCTTGACCTGGGCCGCTTTGACCTGGGGCGCCTTGACCTGAGCCAGGACGGGAGAAAGAACACCCGCCGTCCCGAACAGGGCCAGGGCGGCCAGCACCAAGATCGGATTCCTCAACGCCATAAACTCCATCTCCCGAACCAATGCAGGGTACGCGGCGGTCGCGGCCATTGTGGCGGCGGCCGGCGCGCCCGTCCAACAAATGTTGCATTTCTGCCACAGTAATTTTCGCCGATAAGGCGTTGATCTTGTTACCTTTTCGGCGCCCGTGTGACAGAATGACTCGTGGAGGTCGAGCCATCGGCCATATTCTGAGGATTGGAAATGGGCGGCTCGCCCCTCGAAAGACTGGTCATGGTCGCGGCCTGTGCCCTGGCGCTGACATCCTGCGCCGGCGACCCTTCCTACCAGGAGGCGGCCATGGAAGCCTCCAACAGCGGCAATCAGAGACAGGCAACCGACCTCGCCAGGAAAGAGGTCGCGAGGTTCGCCACCGCCGACCAGTGCTCGCCTAAAACCACCGTCAACTGCGGGACGCTCGCTTTGGCCTACGGCACGCTCGCCCGCTACCAGATCCTGGACGGCGATCGGGCGGGCGGCGAAGCGAGCTTCCGGAGCGCCAAGCAGGCGCTGCGCACCACCGATATCGAGACAAGGGCGAGCGCCACGGCCGCCGTCTACAGCGACGTCTCGGAAGCCTTCTGGAAAACCGGCGACCGCGCCCGCGCCATCGACGTCTTCAAGGAAGGTCGGTCTGCGGGCGCGGACCAGTATTTGTATATGACCTCTGCCGCGCGGTTTGTGGATCAGCAGCAGCAAGAGCAGCAGCAGCAACCTGAGCAAGGGCCGACGACGTCAGGCGCTCCCGTTTCCACGCAGCCGCCGCCGACTGTCCAAGGCACGACCCGAACCGCGGGCACGGGAGGCGCAAGACCTCCCCTTCAGCCGACGCCTTTGCAGCCGAGTCCCCTGCAGCCGACGCGATAAGCGTGACGGCCGGCCGTGTTGGTGCCGGGCGCGGACCAGTATCTGTATATGACTTCTGCCGCGCGATTTGTGGAACAACAGCAGCAGCAACCTGATCAGCAGCCGCCCCTTGAAGCGTCCCTCTGATCGTCTCCAGACACGGGATTGCCAAGCCGCATATTAAAGCAGTTGCTAGCGCGACAAAAACACAAGCACCGAGCGCCCTAGTACCGAACAATCCCCCCGAGTCACAGCGTAGGGACTACAACCTATGCGGACTCCAAATTGCGGGGGACTCGGTGTAGTATTGGATCTATTGGGGAGACGGTGGCGATTCGCAGTCACCGCCGTCCGAACGCCCCGCAAGTTTGGAAAGAGCCGAACGGGGCGCATACAAAAATCATAGGGCAGGCTCGGCCCATCCCTCTAGTGCAGAGCCCTGCAATGACAATCCATGACGTCAAATGCGCGAAGTGCAATGTGCCGATCGAAGGACCGGTCGATGCGAAGCCTGAAAGTGCGGTTTCCTGTCCCGTCTGTGGGATTAGCGACACACTCGAAAACGTCAATCGGGAGGCCGCCGAGTACGTTACAAGCAAGGCTGCGGACGCTCTCAGCGACAAGCTCGCGGGCGTCGCTCGGGGCAGCAAATTTATGACGTACAAGCAAGGCCCGCGAAATCACAAGATCTATCGCTTCGTCGTCGACTACAGTCCGGATCTTTGACATGCGCATCACCAAAGAGCCGAGATCAGACGATCTCATAATTATGAACGACTGCGAGATGTGCGGGAACGAATATCGAGATGGCCAGCACGTCTACAAGGGCAGAAACATTCATCCTTGGAAAATCCGCGTTTGCCGGACTTGTCATGTGATGAATTGGGATGGAATTGTTGAAGATCATCAACCTAGGCTAATGGCCCATCTCGCCAAACATCAAATCAGCGTGGAATACAATAAGGCTGGTTGGATCAAATGGCCCGCAGGCTACGAGCCGATGCCACCGCCGATGCAGCGGCGTGTGCGTTGAATGAGAAGCCCGCCCACTTGGCGGGCTTCCTGATCTTCTTCACGATCCGCTCTGGCAGTCGGCTAGCTTTCTCGTGTGTGGCCGCCTTCACTACCAACCCAATACCGCGCTCAAAGCGCGCCATAGCACCCGGGTGAACCTCGGGCTTTGGGTTCGCTTCAACAAAGGGCTTTGACATGAACGATGGTCCACCGAAGGTCGAACAACCTTTAGAACTTTATCTGGCAATCGGGATGCTGACTACGAAGTGGAGCATGATCGAAGACAACTGGCACGGCATTTTCATGAATCTAATTTCGCGGGAGCGGAATTGGCAGCCGGTACACTACAAGCCCATCAACGCTCTCTGGAATTCGCACCGCAGCTTCGCAGGGCAGCGGCAAATGGTGCTCGACTACGCCCGTGAAGTTATAGGCGATGCTCACCCCAAACTCTTCGCGGAACTGGGGCAATTCTACAACGAGACTGGCAAACTCTCGGGAATGAGAAACGCCATACAACACGCTCAGTTCGTGTACGCGGGAAAGCGAGACGCCCTGCAACTGAGGCTCTCGCCGATAAACCCGTCAAAGCGTCTAGATGGGAAAGATATTCTCACCGAAATCACTGACTTTCTTCCGAAGCTCGAGCAACTCCAGGCAGGACTGGGCTTTTGGACGCTTCGCCTTTTAGGCCACGAAGATAAGTATCCGCCATCGCCTGCAATGCCGACCGAACCAACTGCTCCATGACCACTTGACAGGAAAACGTCCGTTTCCTACATATCCTGCCGAAGAGGCATCGTGACCGACCCGTTTTCCCTGACCCATCGCAATGGCCGCAAGCTCCCCCCGCCGTCGGACGCGCCAGGTGGCGTTCCTAAAGGCGCTGGGCGAGATCGGCTCGGTGGCCCCTGCCGCTTCCATCGTCGATGTCGATCACACCACGCTCTATGCATGGCGCAACGCGCTCCCCGGCTTCGCGTCGGCCCGGGAGACGGCGTCCGCAAACGAGTCACTTGGCGTCTCATGTCCCACGGCGCGGCATCGGCAGATCCGCTGTGAAATCAGCCGGTTGGCAGCGGGCACACCTCCCGGCAACGACGTAGACCTGTGTCCCACTGACTCGGCCCGAAAGACGATTTCGGATTTGCACGCTTCTGCCGCGCACGGCGCGTCCCCGGAGACACCGAGAAAGGCCAACGGAAACAAGGAGGTGAACGCCATTTAGGCGGACATCGGACCTCCACGGGTCGTGGAGGTCTTCGCTGGGAGCGCGCCACTGCGGGCGGAGTAACCTCCGTCCTGAAGTGGCGCTCATGGTCTTTTGGACCGCGAGCCTCCGGCTCGCTCATGAGGCGCGCTCCCAGCAAGAGTTAGGTGATGGGCCGCGCCGCCAGCCTGCTGGTCTGGCGGGTGCCGGCGAAGCGGTTGGCTGCGGTGACGACCACGGTGGTGATGGCGATCATGGTGAGGCTGAGCACCGCAATGGCGCCAACGTCGCCGCTTTCCTTCAGGTCGAAGATCAGCACCGAGAGGACCTTGGTGTCGGAGGTGAAGAGGATCACGGCGGCGCTGAGTTCGCGGATGACGGCCACGAAGATGAAGCACCAGGTGGCGATCACGGCCGACCGCAGCAGCGGCGCGGTGATGTCGGCCAGGGTTCGGAGCCGCGTCGCGCCCAGCATGCGGCCCGCCTCCTCCAGTTCGGGATGGACGGCGTGGAAGGCCGAGGAGAGCTGCTGGTAGGCCGCCGGCAGTTCGATGGTGATGAAGGCGATGAGCAGGATCCACAGTGTGCCGTAGAGCGTGAGCGGCGGGCGCGTGTAGGCGAGGAACAGGCCGACGCCCAGCACGATGCCCGGGATGGCGAGCGGTGCCGTCGCCAGGAAGCCCAGCACGCGGTGGCCGGTCACCGCCTGGCGGGCGACGATGTAGGCGATCAGCAGCGCCAGCAAGGCACCGAGGGTCGCCGTGGAGGTGGCGAGCAGGAAGGTGTTTTTCAGCGCCGGCATGGTCGAGCTGAGCTCGAGGAAGGTGAAGCGGAAATTGTGCAGCGTGATGGTCTCGAAGCTGATGACGCGGGACGCCACCCGCGAGAAGGCGGAGTTGAACAGCGCCGCGTAAGGGAGGAACAGCGGCATGGCGAGCACGATGAGTGCCAGTGCGGCAGCGGGCCACTTGAGGGCGCCGAGCTTGATCAGGCGCGGCTCGCCGTATTTTCCGCCCAGCACCGCATAGCCGCGACGGCCGAGCGCCGTGGCCTGGGCGCGTAGCAGCAGGACGGTGAGGATCAGCAGCGGCAGCGAGGCGGCGGCGGCGAGTTCGGGCTTGGGCGGGAACTGGAACAGGCTCCAGATGCGGGTGGTGAGCGTGTGGAAGCCGGCCGGGATGGCGAGGATGGCGGGCGAGCCGAACAGGTTCATCGCCTGCAGGAACGCCACCAGCGCGCCGGCCAGCAACGTG
>JAUXRT010000137.1 GCA_030681635.1 Reyranella sp. | reverse complement strand
TCGAACAGGTGGCCGAGCCCGAGCGCGACAAGCTCGTCGGCATCCTCAAGCGCGACCTCGACCCTGAAGCGCTGACCGAACTCGACGAGGAGGTCCTGGAGGACGTTCTCGACCAGCTCGACAGCAAGGAGATCGCCGCCGCGGCGCGCGAGCTCGAGACCGACGATGCCGCCACTCTCCTGGAAGACCTGCCTGAGCAGGAACGCCAGGACGTCCTTGCCGAGCTTCCCGCCGCGGAGCGGGCCGAGATCGAGCGCGCGCTCGCGTATCCGGAGGATACCGCCGGGCGCATGATGCAGGGCTCGCTGGTCAAGGTCGCCGATAGCTGGACCGTGGGCCAGGTGATCGACCACTGCCGCGAGGCGACCGACCTGCCGGACGATCTCTACGACATCTTCGTGGTCGATCGGGCCGGGAAGCTGCGCGGCTCGGTTCCGCTCGGGCGCATGCTGCGCACCAAGCGGCCGGTGCCGGTCATCGACATCGTCGAACCCGACATCCACTCCGTTCCGGTGACCGCCGATCAGGCCGAAGTGGCGCATCTCTTCCGCGACCAGAACCTCGTTTCCTGCCCCGTCGTCGATAGCGAAAACCGGCTCCTCGGCGTGATCATGGTCGACGACGTCGTCGACGTGATCGACGAGGAAGCGGAAGAAGACATGCTGAAGATGGGCGGCGTCGGCATGGACGATCTGTACGCGCCGCCAGTGCGCACCATGCGGCTGCGTGCGCCATGGCTCCTGGTCAACGTCGCGACGGCGCTGGTGGCCTCGTTCGTGATCAGCCAGTTCGAGGTCACGATCGAGAAGATCGTGATCCTGGCGGTGCTGATGCCCATCGTTGCCTCGATGGGCGGCAATGCCGGCATCCAGACGGTGACCGTCACCGTGCGTGCGCTGGCCATGGGCGATCTGACGGCGGCAAACGCGTTCCGCTTCATCGCCAAGGAAGCCATCGTCGGCAGCCTCAACGGCCTGGTGTTCGCCACTCTTCTGGCCGCTGGCGTCATCGTGCTGTTCGGCGACTGGCGCCTGGGCGGCGTCATTGCGGCGGCCATGGTGTGTAACCTGATGGCGGCGGCCCTTGCCGGATCGCTCATTCCGCTCGGGCTTCAGAAGTTCGGCATCGATCCCGCCGTTTCCTCCACGGTGTTCCTGACCATGGTGACCGACGTGATCGGTTTCCTCACCTTTCTCGGGCTGGCGACCCTGTTCCTGCTCTAGGACGCGAAGCCGGGGCATCTTCGCATCGGCTTCAGGGCGCTGTATCGTGTGCACCGGGAGGACGTCCGATGTCTGCGATCGCTCGACTGGCCGGGATGCTCGTGCTGCTGCTGGCGGCAGCCGCGGCTGGTGCCCAGACCAAGGTTCCGGCGGAGCGGCCGCTCGAGGCGCTGGTCAAGTCGGCGCTGTTGTCGTTCAACGACGCCAACCTGACCGGCAACTACACGGTGTTCCATGCCAAGCTGTCGAAGCCGTTCCGTCAGCAGTTCACGGTCGAGAAGCTCAAGGAGACGTTCAAGGAGTTCAACGAGAAGAGCATCGACATCGACATCGTCTCGGCGATGAAGCCTGCGTTCACCACGCCGCCGACGGTCGACGGCGACGGCAAGCTGAACGTCAAGGGCTTCTTCCCGACCGACCCGACGCGGGTGAACTTCGAGCTGAGCTTCATCCCATCCGACGGCGAATGGAAGCTGATCAGCCTCAACGTGAAGCTGGGCCCGGCGTCCTGATTCATTCAACAGCAAGAGACAGGGCACGATCATGATCCCCAATGCAATGCCGTCGTTCGATTTCGGCCTGGGAGAAACCGCCGACGCGCTGCGCGACCAGGTCCAGCGCTTCGCCTCGGCCGAGGTGGCGCCGATCGCCGCCGAACTCGACAAGACCGATCGGTTCCCGCGCGAACTCTGGCCCAGGATGGGCGCACTTGGCCTGCACGGTATTACGGTCTCGGAGGAGTATGGCGGCTCGGGCCTCGGCTACCTTGAGCATGTCGTGGCGGTCGAGGAGCTCAGCCGCGCCTCGGCGGCAGTCGGCCTCAGCTACGGCGCCCACTCCAACCTCTGCGTCAACCAGATCAGCCGCAACGGCAACGACGAGCAGAAGCGCCGCGTCCTGCCCAAGCTGCTCTCCGGCGAGCATGTCGGTAGCCTGGCGATGAGCGAGTCGGGTGCGGGCTCCGACGTCGTCTCCATGAAGCTGCGCGCCGACAAAAAGGGCGACCGCTACGTGCTGAACGGCACCAAGATGTGGATCACCAACAGTCCCGATGCCCAGATAGTCGTGGTCTATGCCAAAACCGATCCGGCTGCTGGCTCGCGCGGCATCACGACCTTCATCGTCGAGACCGACCGCAAGGGTTTCAAGGTGGCGCAGAAGCTCGACAAGATGGGCATGCGCGGCTCGTCGACCGGCGAGCTGGTGTTCGAGGATTGCGAAATTCCCGAGGAGAACGTGCTGGGCCCGGTGGGCAAGGGCGTGAATGTCCTGATGAGCGGCCTCGACTACGAGCGCGCCGTGCTGGCGGCGGGTCCCCTCGGCATCATGCAGTCGGCCATGGATATCGTCGTGCCCTACGTCCATGAGCGCAAGCAGTTCGGCCAGGCGATCGGCGAGTTCCAGGTGGTGCAGGGCAAGCTCGCCGACATGTACACGACGCTGAACGCCTGCA
>JAUXRT010000131.1 GCA_030681635.1 Reyranella sp. | reverse complement strand
GGCCGACCTGGTGGGCGCGATGGGCGGCGGCACCTTGGCGGGTCTGCGCAAATTCCTGCCGACCGTGAACATGACCTTCGACTTCGTGGCGCCGGGCAAAGTCGGCGACTGGGTCGAGGGAAGGGCCGAGTTGGTACGCGCCACGCGCTCGCTGTTGTTCACCAACATCTACCTGACGGTGGGCGAGCAGAAGATCCTGCGCGCCTCCTCGATCTGCAAGATCCCGTCGGGCGACGGACTCTCCTTCGGCAAGGCGAGGCTCGTGCGCGAGGATGCCAAGCCTTAACTCACTCGCCCTGCCCAAGGTCGTGCTGTTCGACCTGCTGACAGCGCTGCTCGATTCGTGGACCCTGTGGAACAGGGTGGCCGGTTCCGAGGCTGCGGGCCGCGCCTGGCGCGCGGAGTATCTGCGGCTCACCTACGGCTGCGGTGCCTACCAGCCCTACGAGGATCTGGTGCGCACGGCCGCGCGCGCGACGGGTCTGCCGGAAACTGTCGCCGATGCGCTGGAAACGCGCTGGCACGAGCTGCCGGTGTGGAGCGGCGCGCAGGCCGCGCTCGACGCATTGCAAGGACGCACGATGCTTGGCGTGGTGACCAACTGCTCGGTTCGACTGGGCGCGCAGGCGGCAGCACGCCTCACCACGCGCTGGGACTGCATCGTCACGGCCGAGGAGGCCGGCTTCTACAAGCCCAACCCGCGCCCCTATCGCCTCGCGCTGGCGAAGCTCGGGATCGAGGCCCAGGATGCGGCGTTCGTTGCGGGCTCGGGCTACGATCTCTTCGGCACCTCCGCCGTCGGCCTCCGTACCTACTGGCACAACAGGGTCGGCCTCGCCCGGCCTGACGGAGCGCCCGCCGCTTCCCTCGAGCGGCCGACGCTGGAAGATCTTGTTCCCTGGCTTGAAGGACATTCGCCGTGACGCTGACAGACATCGAAACGCCCGCTGCGCTGATCGACGAGACGCGCATGGCGGCCAACATCGCGCGGCTGCAGACGCACATGAACGATCTCGGCGTGCGCCTGCGGCCGCATGTGAAGACATCGAAATGCATCGAGGTCGCCCGGCGCCAGCAGGAGGCCGGCGCGCGCGGCATCACGGTCTCGACCCTGAAGGAGGCGGAGCAATTCTTTGCCGCCGGTTTTGCCGACATCCTCTATGCCGTCTGCATCTCGCCCGACAAGCTCGACCGCGCGCTGGCGCTCTGCCGGCGCGGCTGTGCGCTCACGCTGCTCGTGGACTCGGTGGTGGCGGCGCAGGCGCTGGTCGCCACGGGGCACCCCTTCGAAGTGATGATCGAAATCGATTCCGACGGCCATCGCTCCGGCGTGCAGCCCGAGGATGCTGTGCTGATCGAGATCGGCCGCGTGCTGCACGCGGGCGGCGCCAAGCTGAAGGGTGTGCTGACCCATGCCGGCAGCTCCTACGATCTCAACACGCCGGAAGCGCTGCAGCAGCTTGCCGAGCAGGAGCGCGCGCTCTCCGTGCGCGCGGCCGAGCGCCTGCGCGCGTCAGGCCTGCCTTGCCCCGAGGTGAGCGTCGGTTCCACGCCGACGGCGCTCTCGGCGCAGAGCCTGAAAGGCGTCACCGAGGTGCGGGCCGGGGTTTATGTCTTCTTCGACCTGGTGATGGCCAACGTCGGCGTCTGCACGCCGGAGAACGTGGCGCTGTCGGTGCTGACGACGGTGATCGGGCATCAGCCCGAGAAGGGCTGGGTGATCGTCGATGCCGGCTGGATGGCGATGAGCCGCGATCGCGGCACGCAACGCCAGAAGATCGACTATGGCTACGGCATCGTCTGCGACGCTTCAGGCCGGGCGATCGAGGGGCTTCTCGTCACCGCGGCCAACCAGGAGCACGGCATCATCTCACGCCGCGACGGCACGGCGGACCCAAGTCTCGTCGAACGCTTCCCGATCGGGACGAAGCTGCGCGTGCTGCCCAACCATGCCTGCGCCACCGGGGCGCAGTATCCCGACTATCATCTGGTGACGGCGAAGGGCGCGACCGAAGTGTGGCCACGCTTCCACGGCTGGTGAGGCGCTTAGACGGCGGCGCCGAAGTCGCGGGCCAGCGCGCGGCGACCTGAATCGGTAAGGCGGACAGTGCGGCCGCGACGCAGTTTCTCGGCCCAGCCTTTCTTGAAGAAAGTGTCGGCGATGGCCGAGCCCAGCGCGCCCGAGATGTGCGGCCGGCGTTCGCTCCAGTCGAGGCACTGGCGGGCGAAGTGGCGCGTGGTCGCCTGGCGCGCGCCGCCGAGGTCGACGCCGACCCGCGCGCAGAACAACTCGCCCGAGGGCGTCAGCTTCCAGTCGTGCGATCCCTTGGGTTCGAGATGGCCGTGCTGCGTCAGCGAATCGGTCACCGCGATGCCGACCTGGCCCGCGAGGTGGTCGTAGCAGGTGCGGCAGAAGCGAAGATCGGGATCGCGCCGCCACGCCGCACTGCGCGACGCCGGCTGGGCGCGCGTGCCGGCCAACGCCATCAGTGATTCGATGGCATGCGCCACGTCGCCCGATGCCAGGCGATAGAAGCGGTTGCGGCCCTGGGCGCGGGCGGCCAGCAGGTTGGCCTCGGTCATGCGGCCAAGATGGCCCGACGCGGTCTGGGCGGTGACACCGGCGGCCAGCGCCAGGTCGGAGGCGGTGTGGGCGCGGCCGTCCATCAGCAGCGACAGCATGGCGGCACGCGCCGGGTCGCCCATCAGGGCGGCGACTTCGGACAGGGCGTTCACGGTGGTCATGGCGGGAATTTACGCCCGCGCGGCGGCGGTCGCTACGGCCAATGGTTCGGTGAAGGCCGAAGCATCATCTCCACTTGGGATTGGCGATGGCGATCTTGTCGGCGGTCGTGGCGTCGAGATGTTCCATCAGGGCGGGATCGCGTTCGTCGCGCTCCCCGGCGCGGAGCTGGCGGGCAAGCTCGCGGTTGAGCTCAATGAGCGTGCCGTCCCGACCCAGCAGTTTTACGAGCCGCGCCTGCTCGGCCGCGTCGGCGGCGGGACCGAGCCGCGCCTCGCGTTCGAGGATGGCCAGAGAATTCACGGCCACGCGCATCTGGAAGCCCAGCCGCGGCTCGGCCTTGTCGAGGGCGGGCGTGGCCTCGTCGCGCAGGAAGTCGGCGATGGCGGCCAGCAGTTCCGAGGCGGTGGGACGATCCTGTGCCATGTCAGGCCTTCAACAGTTGCAGCAGGTCGACCTCGGTCTCCACGGCGCGGCGGCCGATCGAGGCCAGCTCCATCGATTTGATCGCGCCCGAGAGATGCCGCCAAGCCTGGTTGTGGCAGATGATGCCCCAGCGCACGGTGCCGAACACTTCCCACCAATGCGCGCGCGCCGGATCGACCTCGATGCCGCCGGCGCTTGCATAGGCGGCCCACAATTCCTCGCGGCTGCCGAAGCCGCCGGCCGGCCGGTCGACCGCGCCGAAGCGCCAGCTTTTTACGCAGAGCCAGCCGAGATCTTCGATGGGATCGCCGAGATGTGCGCCTTCCCAGTCGAGGATCGCCGTCACGCCCGTCTCATCGGCGAGATAGTTGCCGGTGCGATAGTCGCCGTGGACGAGCACCGGCTCGGGCGTCGGCGCGGGCTTGCGCCGGTCGAGCCAGGCGAGTGCGAGTTCGAACACCGGCTGCGGCCGGTCGAGCAGGTCGAGGGCGCGGCGCTGGCCCGCGATATGGTCGGCCGCCTCGCGACGCACCAGCGGCGGCAGCCTGCCGAGCGGCACGGCATGGAGGCGCGCTAAAATCTCGCCGAGCTGGCCCGCGATCTTCTTGCGCGCCCCCTCATAGGGCGCATCGCGGAGCAGCTTGCGGGCGATGGCGATGCCGTCGATCCGGCGCATGACGAAGGCCTCGCCCAGCCCGTCGTCAGGCGTGAGCTCGAACAACACTTCCGGGGCACGCACGCCGGCCTGGAAAGCGGCGCGCAGGACACGGAACTCGGTGGCGCGGTCGATCGAGATCGAGCGGTCGACTTCGGCCTTGGTGCGAGGTGCGCCTAAGGTCGGCGGATCGCGGCGCAGGATCAGCGCGTGCGGCGTGCCGTCGACCACGGCATCGAAGCTCCAAGTCTGGCGCGAGGCGCCGCCCGACTCGCGGCGGAGCTTCTCGATCGTGGCTCGTCCGCCGAAATGGCGGCCGGCTGCCTTGGCCAGGACGGAGGCGACATTTTCAGATTCATCGGCTGTGTGAACGGTCATTCACCGGACTGTGGCACAGGCCCCGCAGCGTGGTAAGAGGGCGGCCCTCACGCGGGGAGAATCAAACGTGGCGTCATCCTTTTCGGCCATGAACGGCCTCTATCTCGAAGACCTCAAGGTCGGCATGTCGGCGATGTTCGGCAAGACCGTGACCGAGGCCGACATCACGGCCTTCGCCGGCGTCTCCGGCGACACCAACCCGATCCATCTCCACGACGGCTTCGCCCGCACCACGCGCTTCGGCCAGCGAATCGCCCACGGCATGCTGAGCGGCAGCTTCATCTCGACGGTTGTCGGCACCAAGCTGCCCGGCCCCGGCGCGATCTACATCTCCCAGACCATGAACTTCCTGGCGCCGGTACTGATCGGCGAGACCATCACCGCGGTGGCCACCATCACCGCCATCGACGAGAAGCGCCGGCGCGTGACGCTAAAGACCCAGTGCCTCAACGGCGACAAGGTCGTGATCGACGGCGAGGCGACGGTGCTGGTGCCGCGGCGCGAGACGACATGATATCCATTCCGACCTTCGACGACTGGCAGAAGACGCCGGCCGCCTGGAAGGGCGGGGTGGTGGCGCTCGGCAATTTCGACGGTGTGCATCGCGGCCACCAGGCGTTGATCGCCGATGCCGACCGGCAGGCTAAATCATTGGGCGCCCCCGTGGTGGCGCTCACCTTCGAGCCGCATCCGCGCGGCTTCTTCGTGCCCGACACCGGCCCGTTCCGCCTCACCCTGCCGCCGGCCAAGCTCCGGCTGCTGGCGCAATACGGCGTGCAGGCCGTGCTCGCCCAGCGCTTCGACGCGGCGTTCGCCGCCCTCTCGGCCGACGCCTTCATCGAGGACGTGCTGCTGAAGGGGCTGGGCGCGCGCCATGTCGTGTGCGGCTACGACTTCACCTTCGGCGCGCGGCGCAGCGGCAATGTCGAGTTTCTCCGCCAGGCCGGTACGGCGCGCGGTGTCGGCGTCACCGTGCTCGAACCCGTCATGCGCGAGGGCGAGATCTATTCCTCGACCCGCATCCGTGAGGCGCTGCGCGCCGGCATGGCGAAAGAGGCGGCCGAACTGCTGGGCCATCCCTGGGAGATCGAGGGCGTGGTGGAACTGGGCGACCAGCGCGGCCGCACCATCGGCTTTCCCACCGCCAATGTCGCGCTGGGCGAACATTTGAGGCCGCGCTTCGGCGTCTATGCCGTGCGCGCGCTCGTTGAAGGAACATGGCGCAACGCCGTGGCCAACCTCGGCCGGCGTCCGACCTTCGGCAAGCTCAAGGAGAACTTCGAGGTCCACCTGTTCGATTTCTCGGGCGACCTCTACGGCCAGACCCTGCGGGTGGCGCTGGTCGATTTCATCCGGCCGGAGATGAAGTTCGCCGGCCTCGACCAGCTAAAAGCCCAGATCGCGGCGGACGGCGAGGCGGCAAAGGCCATTTTGGGCTAGTGGCCGGAGGCAGTGCGGGCGGCACTAACTCTTGGGCGTATAAACACGCCGGCAGGCCTTAAGGCGATAGGTCATATGGAATGTGCGGGCTCCGCTGCCCGGATCAAACGTTAGGTAAAACTCTCTGTTATTTTTGTCTATGCCGACAACTCTTCCAGAACCATCAGGCTGCAACGCCTTCAAATCGACGGTGAATGAATGGTTCGGGATTGGGCTCGTACTCCTAAAAGTGAGCGTGTTGCCCTTTATGTCGACCTGCCCGTAGGCGGGGCTGGTAAATTCCGGCGTGCTGCCGATCGAACCGCCGCCGCATGACGTCGACAAGCCATCCTCCAGTGCGCCAACGGCAGCCCACGTCGCCTCTGCCGCGCTGGAGATGTGCGAAGCACCCGCCAGCCCGACCAATGTCGTGAGAAACAGTCCCAACCTCATTTGCCGCCTCCCCCGGTTGCCGTTGCCTTAAGATTTTACTCGGAACCATAGCGACGCTGCCATGTCGATTTCCCCACGATAGCCGCTGGCACCGCGCCTTGACCCCCCCGACCCCCGTCCCTAGATTGCCGGCCCTATGTTTATCGGGGCCCTCCAGGAGCGAATTATCCGCCCGGTCCGCTGACCGCGGCCGGGTTGTCCCGTCTGTTTGGCCGCCGTCCCGGCGGCCGCCCATCGCTCCTTTCGCACCGAGTTTCTTGTGACAACTGACTATAAATCCAGCGTTTTCCTGCCCAAGACCGACTTCCCCATGCGCGGCGGCCTTCCCAAGAAGGAGCCCGAGCTGCTGAAGCGCTGGGCCGACATGAAACTGTGGGACCGGCTCCGCACCGAGAGCAAGGGCCGGCCGAAGTTCGTCCTGCATGATGGCCCCCCGTACGCCAACGGCAACCTCCACATCGGCCACGCGCTCAACAAGATCCTGAAGGACCTGGTGAGCCGCACCCAGCAGATGCTGGGCAAGGACAGCCACTACGTCCCGGGCTGGGACTGCCATGGGCTCCCGATCGAATGGAAGATCGAGGAGCAGTACCGCGCCAAGAAGCAGGACAAGGACCAGGTGCCGGTCGTGGAGTTCCGCAAGGAATGCCGCGCCTTCGCCGATCACTGGATCGGCGTGCAGCGCGAGGAGTTCAAGCGGCTGGGCGTCGACGGCGACTGGGACAACTACTACTCGACGATGAAGTACGAGTCCGAAGCCACCATCGTGGCCGAGCTCGGCAAGTTCCTGATGAACGGCGGACTCTACAAGGGATCCAAGGCCGTGCTGTGGAGTGTCGTCGAGAAGACCGCGCTGGCCGAAGCCGAGATCGAATATCACGACCATGTCTCCGACACGGTTTTCGTCCGTTTCCCCGTCGTGAAGTCGGCGGGTGGCAAGCTCGACGGCGCCGCGATCGTGATCTGGACGACGACACCCTGGACCATGCCGGGCAACCGCGCACTCGCCTATGGGCCCGAGATCGCCTACGCGCTGGTCGAAGTGACCGAGGCAGGCGAGGGCAGCAAGGCGCGCGTCGGCGAGAAGATGTTGTTGGCGAAGGAGCTGGTGGAAGCGGTTTCGACCGAGGCCAAGTTCACGGCCAAGGTCGTGGCCGATGTCACGGCATCCGATCTGGAAGGCCTGATCGCGGCGCATCCGTTTCGCGGCCAAGGCTATGAGTTTGACGTGCGTCTGCTGTCGGGCGGCTTCGTCACGGCCGATGCCGGCACCGGCTTCGTGCACATGGCGCCGGGCCATGGCGCCGACGACTATGAGCTGGGCGTGGCCAATGGCGTCGAGGTGCCGGACACCGTCTCCGAGGACGGCACCTACTATCCGCACGTGCCGATGTTCGCGGGCAGGCGCGTCTACACGCCGGAAGGCAAGAAGGGCGACGCCAACCGCACGGTGATCGCCGCCCTCGATGCCGCGGGCAGGCTGTTGGCGTCGGGCCGCATCACCCATTCGTATCCGCATTCCTGGCGCTCCAAGGCGCCGGTCATCTTCCGCAATGCGCCGCAGTGGTTCATCGCCATGGACAAGCAGATCCCCGAGATCGGTGGCACCTTGCGCGAGAAGGCGCTGGCGGCGATCGACGCGACGCGCTTCGTGCCGCCGGCCGGTTATAACCGGCTGCGCTCGATGATCGAGACGCGGCCCGACTGGAACGTCTCGCGCCAGCGGGCGTGGGGCGTGCCGATCGCGGTCTACGTGAACAAGGCGACGGGCGAGCCGTTGCGCGATCCCGAAGTGATGGGCCGCGTTGTCGAGGCCTTCAAGGCCGAGGGCGCCGATGCCTGGTTCGCGAGCCCGCCCGAGCGCTTCCTCGGCAACAAGTACGACGCCAAGGATTTCGAGCAGGTCACTGACATTCTCGACGTCTGGTTCGATTCCGGCTGCACCCATGCCTTCACGCTCGAGGGCAACTCCGATCTCAAGTGGCCGGCCGACCTCTACCTGGAAGGCTCCGACCAGCATCGCGGCTGGTTCCATTCCTCGCTGCTGGAGAGCTGCGGCACCCGCGGCCGCGCGCCCTACGACGGCGTGCTGACGCACGGCTTCACGCTCGACGAGCAGGGCCGCAAGATGTCGAAGTCACTGGGCAACATCACCGCGCCGCAAACGG
>JAUXRT010000126.1 GCA_030681635.1 Reyranella sp. | reverse complement strand
CTCCGGTGATCCGCATGTTCTCCTGCCTGGTGCCCAAGAGCCAGGTCCCGGTCACCGTCGATATCGACGGTCATCGGATCGCGATGCAGGAAGGCGCCCGCAGCGGCGGCTTCGATGCGAAGTCGCTGCCGGTCGAAGCGCCGCCAGCCGCGTCGTCGTCGGGCGCCACGGAGACTGTGCCGCTGGTGGCGCTGGCTTACGGCCGCTCCGGCGACAAGGGCGACAATGCCAACATCGGCATCTTCGCGCGCAAGCCCGAGTACCAGCCGATCCTCGATGCGGAGGTGACGGAGGAGGCGGTGGCCAGGTACTTCGCCCACCGCATCAACGGCAAGGTGAGCCGCTGGCGGCTGCCCGGCATCGACGGCTTCAATTTCCTGCTGCGCCAGGCGCTGGGCGGCGGTGGCATGGCCTCGCTAAAAGCCGATCCGCTGGCCAAGGCCTTCGCCCAGATGCTGTTGGATATGCCGGTGCGGGTGCCGGCGGAGATGGCGCGCCGACTCGCGCGCTAGGCGCGCCGTCGCGTCGCAAGGAAAACGATCAGGCCCGCGATCACCGGATTGAGGTACTGGATCAGGTCCAGCGGGCCGCTACCGATCAGCCCATGCACGTAGGCCTGCAGAGATCCGATCAGGATCGCATGCAGCACGAAGCCTGCCATGATCGTGGCGGCCACGGCGCGCCATCCGAGATCGGGCCTGCCGAGAGCCACGTGGAAGGCCCAGAGCGACAGCGGCAGGAACAGCACGATCGACGTGGCGACGCCCGGATTGTAGGTGCCGGCGAGAGCGGCCGGCACGAGATGGCCGAACGCGTTCACGAAGGGGATGGAGAAGAAACTCAGCGCCAGCGCGGGCCAGCGCCGGCCGAGCAAGGCGGCCGCGGGCCCCGCCAGCCAGACGGCGGCGATGTTCACCGAGGTGATGAAGGAGAAGGGGACCGGACAGGCCGCGGGATCGGCAAAGCCCAGGGTCGCGCACATGAAGCCGCGGAAGGCATAGTGGCCGCCTTCGGCGTCGATGCCATGCTCCTCGAACTGGTGGACGAGGTAGATCCAGGTGCCAGCCCAGGCGAGCCAGACGAGATCGTGCCAGCGCGAGACGCTGCGGTCGCTGCGCAGCAGGTCGGTCGCCAAAAGCAGCGCCAGCAGCAGGGCCGCGCCCAGGCCCATGTAGGGCCAGACATAGGTGAAGGTGAGCATCCTTGGCAGGCTAGCGGTGCGGGGGTGGGATCGTCGACGGGTGAATGATCCCCGCCGGGGCCAAATGGTGTATCCTTCCGGACCATGACCGGCCCCTCCAAAACCGCTGAATCGCCCAGGAAAACCGGGGAGAAGGCCGAGCGGCTGGCCGCGGCCCTGCGGGAAAACCTCAAGCGTCGCAAGGCCCAGGCGCGCGCCAAGGAGAGGGCCGGGACCACCCCGGACAAGGACTCCGGTTGAGCCGGGGGGCCCCGTCGTCTAGAAGCGCCTCTACCCCTCTGGAAACACAAGAATGACAATCCTCTCCGACCGCTGGATCCGCCGCATGGCGCAGGAGAAGGGCATGATCGAGCCCTTCGTCGATGCCCAGAAGCGCGAAGGCGTCATCTCCTATGGGCTGTCGTCCTATGGCTACGACGCCCGCGTCGGCAACGATTTCAAGATCTTCACCAACGTGAATTCGGCCGTCGTCGACCCGAAGAACTTCGACCAGAACAGCTTCGTCGACCGCACCACCGACATCTGCGTGATCCCGCCCAACTCCTTCGCGCTGGCGCGCACGGTGGAATATTTCCGCATCCCGCGTGACGTGCTGGTGATCTGCGTCGGCAAGTCGACCTACGCCCGCTGCGGCATCATCGTGAACGTCACACCGCTCGAGCCGGAATGGGAAGGCCACGTGACTCTGGAATTCTCCAACACCACGCCGCTGCCCGCGCGCATCTATGCCAACGAGGGCGCGTGCCAGTTTCTCTTCCTCCAGGGCAACGAACCCTGCGAGGTCTCCTACCGCGACAAGGCCGGAAAATACCAGGGCCAGCGCGGCGTCACCTTGCCCAAAATCTAACTGCCCAAGGTCTGAGGAGTCCCCCATTCATGGATCGCATCCGAATCAGAGGCGGCCGCCAGCTCAAGGGTGAGATCACCGTTTCCGGCGCCAAGAATGCGGCATTGCCGCTGATGGTGGCTTCGATGCTGAGCGACAAGCCGCTCACGCTGAAGAACGTGCCGCGGCTCGCCGACATCTCGACCATGATCCAGCTCCTGCAGCAGCATGGCGTCGAGATCCAGGCAGCACCCGGCGAGAACGGCCACAGCCACGGCACGACGCTCACGCTCTGCGGCAGCAAGATCACGTCGACCGTTGCGCCCTACGACATCGTGCGCAAGATGCGCGCCTCGGTGCTGGTGCTGGGCGTGCTGCTGGCGCGCGAAGGCGAGGCCCGCGTGTCGCTGCCCGGCGGCTGCGCCATCGGCGCGCGGCCGGTGGATCTGCACATCGCCGGCCTCAGGGCCATGGGTGCCGAGATCGACATCGACGGCGGCTATATGGTGGCTCGTGCACCCAAGGGCTTGAAGGGCGCGCGCTACACCTTCCCCAAGGTCTCGGTCGGCGCCACCGAGAACCTGATGATGGCGGCGGCACTGGCCAAGGGCACCACCGTGCTCGCCAACGCCGCGCGCGAACCCGAGATCATCGATCTCGCCGAATGCCTCGCCAAGATGGGCGTGCCCATCACCGGCATCGGCACCGAGACCCTGACGATCGAGGGCGCGCAGCAACTCAAGGCGGCGACGCACACGGTCGTCCCGGACCGCATCGAGACCGGCACCTACGCCATGGCCGTGGCCATGACCGCGGGCGATGTCGAGCTGGTCGGCGGCCGCCTCGACCTGATGGAGGCCGCCGCCCAGACCTTGCGGGCGGCAGGCGTGGTCATGGAGAAGACCAACCGCGGCTTCCGCGTCACCCGCGCCAACGGGCTGCATGGCGTCGACGTGATGACGGAGCCCTATCCCGGCTTCCCGACCGACCTGCAGGCGCAGATGATGGCGCTGATGACGCGGGCCGAAGGGGCGTCGATGATCACCGAGACGATCTTCGAGAGCCGCTTCATGCATGTGCCCGAACTCGCGCGTATGGGTGCAAACGTCGTCGTGCACGGCGAGTCAGCCCTGGTGCGTGGCGTGCCGAAGCTGCGCGGCGCCGACGTGATGGCGACCGATCTGCGCGCCTCGGTGTCGCTGGCCATCGCGGCGCTGGCCGCCGAAGGCGATACGACCCTGCACCGTGTCTATCATCTCGACCGTGGTTTTGAGCGGCTCGAGGAGAAGCTCGCGGCCTGCGGTGCCGATATCGAACGGCTGAAGGGTTGAGCGGATGTTGGGCAAACTGAAACTCTCGGCACTCGATGCCGACGACCTCGGCGTGATCTCCGCCGCCGTCCAGGATGCCCTGGTGGCGGTGCGCGACTGCGCCTATTTCAAGGACGAGAAGCGCTTCGTGCTGCTGCTCAACCGCTTCCAGTGGGAGGCCGACCCGGCCATCGAGGCGGCCCATTCGCGGACCCATTCCGCCCTTGTTTTCAACGAGGTGACGGCGATTCGGCACCACCAGATCCCGCTCAGTGAGCCCGACCGGATGCTGGAATTGCTGGCCGTGACGCTGGAAAACGACGGTTCAGTGGCCCTGCGCTTTGCCTCCGGCCGGGCTATCCGGCTGGAAATCGGCCGCCTCGCATGCCATTTGGGGGATGTGGGCGAGCCTTGGCCCACCCCCTGGAAGCCCGCCCATCCGGTCGAATAGCCCTCTCGCGTAGTGCCGGGGGCCTCGGCGAGGGGCGGGCATTCGTTACTGGAGCATGTGGTCGTGTCGAGCGAGCCAAACGAGAAGCTGATTCTGGCGATCCCCAAGGGCCGCATCCTCAAGGAGGCGGCGCCGGTATTTGCACGCGCCGGCATCGAGCCTGAGGCTGCCTTCGCCGACCCCGATGCGCGCCAGCTCCGCTTCGCCACCAACCATCCCGACCTCGACATCATCCGCGTGCGCTCGTTCGACGTCGCCACCTTCGTGGCGTTCGGCGCGGCACACCTCGGCATCGCCGGTGCCGACGTGCTGATGGAGTTCGACTATCCGGAAATCTACGCGCCGATCGATCTCGGCATCGGCAGGTGCCGACTGGCCGTCGCCGAGCCCGCCGAGATGGCGAGCAGCGACGATCCGCGGCGCTGGAGCCATGTCCGCATCGCCACCAAATATCCCGAGGTGACACGCAAGCACTTCGCGGCGCGCGGCGTGCAGGCGGAGTGCGTAAAACTCTCGGGCGCGATGGAGCTGGCGCCCTCGCTCGGCCTCAGCCACCGCATCGTCGACCTGGTCGATTCGGGCCGCACGCTCAAGGAGAACGGCCTGGTCGAGGTCGAGCACATCGCCGACATCACCTCGCGCTTCATCGTCAACCGCGCCGCGCTCAAGACACAGCCGGAGCGGGTCGGTCGCTGGATCGACCGTTTCCGAGAGGTCAGTCGTGCCGCCGCTTAGGCTCGACGCCTCGGCGCCGGGCTTCGAGAAGGATTTCTCCGCCTTCCTCGGGCGCAACCGGGACACCGACGAGAACGTCGACCGCGTCGTGGCCGAGATCGTGGCCGATGTGCGTCTCAGGGGCGACGCGGCGCTGATCGACTACACGCGGAAATTCGACCGGTTCGAGACGGACGCGGCAGGCTTGCGTATCGGCGAGGCCGAGCGCGCCGAAGCCGCCGCCAAGGTGCCGCCGGCGGAACGCGAAGCATTGATGTTTGCCGCCAGGCGTATCGAGGCCTTCCATCGCGCGCTGCTGCCGACGGATGTCGATTTCACCGACAGCACCGGCACAAGGCTGGGCGCACGCTACCGGCCGGTCGACGCGGCCGGCGTCTACGTGCCGGGCGGCACCGCGGCCTATCCCTCGTCGGTGCTGATGAACATCGTACCGGCCAAGGTGGCGGGCGTTGGGCGCATCGTCATGGTCGTGCCGACGCCCGACGGCGTGGTCAATCCACTGGTCATGCTGGCCGCCGGCATCGCCGGCGCCGACGAGATCTGGCGCATCGGCGGCGCCCAGGCGGTGGCAGCACTCGCCTACGGCACGCAGTCGATCAAGCCGGTCGACAAGATCACCGGGCCCGGCAATGCCTATGTCGCCGCCGCCAAGCGCCGCGTCTTCGGCCAGGTCGGTATCGACCTGATCGCGGGTCCATCGGAGATCCTGGTCGTGGCCGATGCAAGCAACGATCCGGCCTGGATCGCGGCTGATCTTCTTTCGCAGGCTGAGCACGATCCCTCGTCGCAGTCCGTTCTGATCGCCCAGGACCGCGCCTTTGCCGACGCCGTGGCGCGCGCCGTCGAAGCCGAACTCAAGACGATGAAGCGGGCGGAGATCGCCCGGCAGAGCTGGCGCGACAATGGCGCCATCATCCTGGTGCCCGACCTTGCAGCCTGTGCGCCGATCGTTGATCGCATTGCCGCCGAGCATGTCGAGCTTGCGATGGAGATGCCGGCCGCCGAGGCCCTGTCGCAGAAGATCCGCCACGCCGGGGCAATCTTCCTCGGCCGCCATACGCCCGAGGCCATCGGCGATTATGTCGCCGGCACCAACCATGTGCTGCCGACCTCGCGCGCGGCGCGCTTCTCGGGCGGTCTCGGCGTCGGGGATTTCCTCAAGCGCACCTCGCTCGTGTCCTGCACGCCCGATGCCCTGGCCGCCCTCGGCCCGGCGGCGCTGGCGCTTGCCGGCGCGGAAGGCCTCGAGGCGCACGGCCGGTCGATCTCGATCCGGCTGAATCGCCGAAGCTAGAGCGCCTGCGATGCCGAAGTCTCGCCGGATCGCCGACATCGTGCTGGACGAGCAGTCCGTGGCGCGCCGCTCGCCCGAGGTCGAGCACGAGCGCGCCGTCGCCCTGTTCGACCTCATCGAGGAGAACGATTTCCATCTCGTCGGCGGCGAGCCCGGCCCCTACCGGTTGCGGGTCGGTATCTTCGAGCAGCGGCTGGTGTTCGACGTGCGCGACAACGGCGATCGCAAGCTGCGCGACATCGTGCTGTCGCTGACGCCCTTCCGCAAGGTCGTGAAGGACTACTTCCTGATCTGCGAGAGCTACTACGCGGCGATCAAGAAGCTCGGACCGTCGCAGATCGAGGCGCTCGATATGGGGCGCCGCGGCCTGCACAACGAGGGATCGGAGCTGCTGCGCGAGCGGCTGGCCGGCAAGATCGAGGTCGATCACGATACCGCCCGCCGGCTGTTCACCCTGATCTGCGCCCTTCACATCAAGTCATGAGCGGCGTGCCGGTTTCGAGCGGTTTGCCCGCCAGTCTGCTCTTCGCCTGCAGCGAGAATTCGGTACGGTCGCCGATGGCCGAAGCGCTGGCCAAGCGCCTCTACGGTCAGGCGGTCTATGTCGAATCGGTGGGCGTGCGGGCGCGCGAGGTCGATGGCTTCGCCGTCGCCGCCCTGGACGAGCTCGGCATCGACGTCCATCGCCATCACGCCCAGACGTTCGAGGATGTCGATCCGGCATCGTTCGAGCTGATCGTGACCCTGTCGCCGGAGGCGCATCACCGGGCGCTGGAATTCACCCGCGGCACGGCAGCCGAGGTCGAATACTGGCCGCTGCCCGATCCGAGTGCGGTCGAGGGGGCACGTGACGCGCAGTTGCAGGCGTTCCGCGAGACGCGCGACCTGATCATGACCCGCCTGAAAGCCCGGTTCGGCAGCCCGTCGGGTCCGTCGCCCTGAGGCCCCGCTCTTTCCGCAACCATGGAAAGAGCGGGGCGGGGGCGATTTAGTTCGTGGTGACGCGGCCGGTGCGATCGACTGCGACGTCGACCTTGGCGTTTTCCTTCAGGGCGTGGCCATGCCAAGACCCGTCCGGGCTGCGCATCAGGTCGCTGACGCCGGTGTAGCCGGCACGCTGGATGAGCGACTTCGAATAGGCTTCATCGGCGCTCGGCGTCCAGGTCGACCCGGTGCCCTTGGGGCTGCTGACGGGATAGGGCCCGGACGACTGCGCCTGGGCGCCGGTTGCGACGATAGCCGATGCACCAAGCAGGGCGATCGCGAGAAGCGTGCGGTTCATGAAACGACTCCTGTTACTCGGGGAACTTTCCCCGGAGCCATTGCCGCTTCGAATTGTGAAGACAATGTGGTTCACGCGACGCGCGAATTCGAAAAAGATTCTCGCCCGATCCGGCGCGATGTCAGGACCTTGTCAGAATCGGAACGACGTCTTTTTCGCGCGATCGCGTGCCGCGGTCGTTACTGCGCGCCGGCGTACCAGGCGCTGCGATGCGAGGTCCGGCGTGCCAGAGGCAGGTTGATGATGTCGAGGAACACCGAGACCGCACCGTCGCCGCCGGCGAGGTTGCCCTCGATGACCTCGACGTTGAAGACGAGCTTGTCGCCCTCGAGCTTGGGCGACTTCAGCACCATCACGGCATCGACCACCTCACCCTTGCCCTTGCTGAGCACCGATACCGTGGCGCTAGGTGGGTCCTTGGCGAAGCTGTCGGGTGCGTTGCCGCTCCATTCCTCGAGCAGGTGCTTCGTGAGCGCGTGACCGGCCGAGCGGACAGGCCGGTCGGCGAAGACGATGGCGTTGGGCGATATGCCCTCGAGGGTGAGCGTCTGGCCCGCGAGCTTGGCGCCGCGGGCGGTGAGCACGATCATCGACGGCACGAGCTGAGGCTGCTGCGGCTTGCCGATGGTCTTGCCGGCGAGTGGTGCGCTCTGCGGTGTGCCGGCGGTCTGGGCGCCTGCCGCCTGCGGCAGGCCGAGGAGAGTCGACGCCGCGAGCAGGGTGGCGGCGAGGCGAAGGGAACGCATGCGATCTCCGATAAGGCTCAGTAGCAGGGCAGGAGGGGGGGCGCGCCGCAGCGCTTCCCGTAGCGCGGATCCAGTTCCGGCGGCGGCGGCGCACCGGCGCCACCGGACGGCTGGTTGGCATAGTAAGGGCCGGTCGGCGAGGGATTCGACCACTCGCCGTTGCCATAGGCGCTGGTGTCGTAGCGGCTGCCGATGGCCGGCGCCTGCGAGACGGTCTGACTCTGGCCGAGATAGGTCAGGCCCTGCGAGCCGCCGACGCCGAACCAGACCGTGTCGATGAAGATCGAGGCCGGACCGTCGGCATTGGCGATACTGCCTTCGAGGACCTGGACATCGAACGTCAGCCTGTCGCCGTCGAGCTTGGGCGACTTGAGGACGGCCACGATATCGGAGACCGCGGAGCCGTCCTTCTGGAACACCGACACGGTGGCATTGGGCGGGTCCTTGGCAAAGCTGCCGGTCGTCCAGATATCGACCATCTCCGGCGTGAGCATATGGCCGACACCGCGCACCGGGCGGGTCATGAAAAGGACGGCATTGGGCGCCACGCCTTCGAGAGTGAGCTTCTGGCCGACGAGCTTCGCGCCCCGGGCGTTGACCACGATGAGCGCCGAGGAATGCTTGCGGTTCGAGGGCATGCCGATCGTCTTCTGGGCCGGCGCCGTGATGGCGCTCTGTCCGGTCGCGGCGGCTGTGGCGGGGGCCGGCGCTTGCGCTAATGCCAGGCCGGGCGCAAGGAACGCGGCGGCCAACAGGCCCGAGAGTTGCTGGATTCTCATTCTGGTAGTCCTTCCTTCCCCGGGCATTTTGCAGCCGCCGTACATATAGGCGACGGGCGGGCGCCTGAGAAGAGCAGGTTGCGTTTCTATCCTGTTGGGTCCATTGACTAAATCCCCGGTGCGGCCCATTTTCCGCCCGCTTCCTTCCACAATTTCACTCCTGCCGGAGGCCGGATGGCCAAAGAAGATCTGATCGAGTTCAACGGTGTGGTGTCTGAGCTCCTGCCCAACGCCATGTTCCGGGTAAAGCTCGACAACGATCACACGATTCTTGCCCACACGTCGGGCAAGATGCGCAAGAATCGCATCCGCGTGCTCGCGGGCGACCGGGTCACGGTTGAGATGACGCCGTACGACCTGACCAAGGGCCGCATCACCTTCCGCTTCAAGTAGGCGTTGCGCGCTTCGCCGATCCCCCCGCTCGTCCTGGCCTCCGCGTCACCGCGCCGGCTCGACCTGTTGCGACAGGTCGGACTCGAGCCTGCCGAGATCGATCCCGCCGACATCGACGAAACGCCCGCCGCGCGCGAGCTGCCGCGCGCCTATGCCTTGCGCATGGCAACGTCGAAGCTCGCGGCCGTGGCGCCTCGTCATCCCGGTGCCGTGGTCGTGGCCGCCGACAGCGTCGTCGTGTGCAGCCGGCGCATCCTGCCCAAGGCCGAGACCGAGGCTGAGGCGCGGACCTGCCTGGGCCGGCTGTCCGGCCGGCGGCATCGCGTGCTGGGCGCCGTCGCCGTCGGCTACCCTGACGGCACGGCGCGCACATGCCTGGTCGAGACCGTCGTGCGCTTCAAGCGGCTGGAGGCGGCCGAGATCGACGACTACCTGCAAAGCGGCGAATGGCGCGGCAAGGCCGGCGGCTACGCCATCCAGGGCCGTGCCGCGCGCTTCGTCGACTTCATCTCCGGCTCCTACAGCAACGTCGTGGGGCTGCCGCTGTTCGAGACCATGAAGCTGCTGAAGCCGGTCGTGTCGTGAGCAAGGTTGACCGGCTGATCTGCCATGTGCTGCCCAACGCATTCCTGATGGCGCTAACCGCCGGCGGCCGTCTGGCCGAACTGAAGATCGTGCGCCGCGACCGGCCCAACCATATCGACAGCGTGTTCCTGGGACGGCTCGAGCGGGTGATGCCCGATCTCGATGCCGCCTTTATCGACATCGGCATCAGCCGCTCGGGCTTCCTGCGCGCCGCCGACCGCGCCGGGTCCGACGATTGGCTGCCGCCCGGCGCGCCGCTCCTGGTCCAGGTGCGCAACGACGGCGAGGGTGAGGGCGACAATGCCAAGGGACCCAGGCTGTCGATGAACCTCGCGGTGACCGGGCGCTATCTCGTCTATCACCCGGTCGGTGCGGGCGTCAGCTTCTCGCGCCGCATCGAAAGCGAGTCCGAGCGCGAGCGCCTGCGCGGCCATGTCGAGGGCCTGCTCGAAGGCGGCATCGTGCTGCGCACTGCCGCGGCGGGCGCATCGCTCGACGTGCTGCGCGCCGACGCCACAGGGATCATGGAACGCTGGGAGGCGATCCGCCGTCAGGCCTTCGACTCCCAGCCCCCCGCCGATCTGACGGCCCACGTTCCCGGCGAGCGCGACCCGATCGCCCGCGCGCTGCGCGACCACGGCGCCACGCTGGAAGAGGTGATCCTCGACGACCGCATGATGGCCCGCACTCTCCAGGACGAGATGGATCGGCAGGCCGAGAAGATCCGCGTGCGCTGGCACAACGGCGCGATGCCGGCCTTCGACATCGACGACGTGGCCGGCCAGATCGACACCGCGCTGGCCGACCGCATCGCGCTGGAGAGCGGCATCGAAGTGCTGTTCGAGCCGGGCGAGACGCTGTGCGCCATCGACGTCGACAGCGCCACCGCCGGTGGCCGCCAGGGCCGCGCGCCGCGCCGGCCGATCGAGGTCAATCTCGAGGCGGCTCCCGCGATCGCCCAGCAGCTCCGGCTCCGCAACATCGCCGGGGCCGTGGTGATCGACTTCGTGACCATGCGCAGCGCCTACGACCGCGACAAGGTCCAGGCCGCCCTCGCCGAGGCCTTGGCCCACGATCCCGTGCCGAGCCAGCTCTTCGGCTGTACCCGGCTTGGCCACTTCGAGTTGACGCGGGCCCGCCGTGGAGCGACGCTGAAGGCCCAGCTAGAGGCGCTTGAGAAGAGCGATGACTGACCGATCCACGCCCCCACCGCTGCGCGCCGTCCGGATCATGGCCAAATGTCCGATCTGCGAAAAGACCGGCGCCGCCGAGTACCAGCCCTTCTGCTCGAAACGCTGCGCCAATATCGACCTCGGGCGGTGGCTGAAGGAGGGCTATCGCGTCGAGACCGACGAGGCGCCGGCCGACGAGGAGGGCGGCGGTAGCGCACCGGGGTCAACTAGACAGATGGGCTAGCCCATCCTATAAGCCCGCGCCGTACGTGGTGCGCCCAGGTAGCTCAGTTGGTAGAGCATGCGACTGAAAATCGCAGTGTCGGTGGTTCGAACCCGCCCCTGGGCACCATTCCCACAGTACCGCAGGCGGTAGCGGCGCCTGCAGATATTGCAGAATCCAGACGTTCCGAACGAAGCTGCAATGCGCAGATCTTCTATCGGCGGTCCATTTCGGTAGCTACTTCCGCTTCAGATAATCGATCGCGAGATAGCTGAGCGCGCGTACGCCGTACTTGAGCGCGGGCTCGTGGACGCGGAAGAGCGGCGAATGGTTGGCGGGCGCCTGCAGCGGGTCGACCTCGGGCGGCACGACGCCCAGGAAGAAGAACATGCCGGGCACGACTTGCGCCAGGTACGAAAAGTCCTCCGCGCCCATCACCGGGCGGACCTCGGTGATGCGTTGCGTGTCGAGGCCGTTCTTCAGGCTGTTGGTGCCCCAGTCAGTGAGCGGCGGATCGTTGTAGGTCACCGGCACGCCCTCGAAGACGGTCACGGTGGCCTTGGCGCCGGCGGCGTCGGCGATGGTGGTGGCGGTCTTCTCGATGCGCTTCCAGATGTCGGCGCGCACGCCCTCGTCGTGGGCGCGGACGGTGCCTTCCATGACGACCTGGTCGGGCAGGATGTTGTTGCGCACGCCGCCATGGATGGTCGAGACCGAGACCACGGCCG
>JAUXRT010000125.1 GCA_030681635.1 Reyranella sp. | reverse complement strand
GGCCGACGATCCGCTCGATCAGGCCGCCCTTGCCGGCGGCATCCCAGCCGTCGATCCCGATGATCACCCGCCCGCCGGTCTTGATGTGGTGGATCTGCAGGGCCAGCAGCCGCTCCTGAAGCTCCTTCAGCTCGTGCTCGTAGCTCTTTTCGTCGATTGGACCATCGATCATCTCGACTTTGTCCAGCGCCGGCCATCTGCCCATTCAGTCCTCCGCTGCCTGATCGTGCCAGTGGCGAGGGGGTGGGGCAATGAGGAGAGATTGACAGCGCGAACCGCGCCCGCGACTTATCTCGCCAATGTCCGAAGCCCAACCGACCATTCGCTATACGATGCGTGCCGGGAAGCCCGTCGTCGAGATCGGCGGCGACTGGACGGTACTTCACCTCCGCGGCATCCGGCAAAAAGCCTCCAAGGCCCTCGATGCCGCCGGGACGGGGCGTGCGGCGCGCATGGTGGATGCGAGCGGCGTCGAGCGGCTCGATACGGCCGGGGCGCTGGAAATCCTGCTCCTCGCCGGCGGGGGCCCCGACACCGAGGTGACGACCAAGGAGAAGAGGCACGCCGACCTGTTCCAGGTCGTCCAGAAGAACATGTGCGAGGCGATGCCCGAGCGGCACGTGAACTGGCTCGCCCACTGGCTCGACGAAATCGGCCGAAACGCCATCGAATTCTATCATCAGGCGATCAATCTCTGCGCCTTCTTTGGCGAGATCCTCGTGGTCTTTGTCGAGGCCTGCCTGCAGCCGCGCCGATTCCGCATCAATGTCGTGGTTCGCCAGATGTACGAGGTCTGGATCAGGGCGCTGGTGATCGTGGGCGTGCTCTGTTTCCTGATCGGCGTGGTGATCGCCTACCAGGGCGTCCAGCAGCTCAAGCAGTTCGGTGCCGAGACCTTCACCGTCGAGGCGGTGGGGATCGGGATGTTCCGCGAACTGGGCGTCCTGCTCACCGCCATCATCGTCGCCGGCCGGTCCGGCAGCGCTTTTACCGCCCAGATCGGCACCATGCAGGTCAATCAGGAGGTCGATGCCATGCGCACCATCGGGCTCAACCCGGTGGAGTGGCTGGTGCTGCCGCGGATCGTGGCCCTGGTCGTGTCGATGCCGCTGCTGGCGTTTTGGGGCGACATTGCCGGCCTGCTGGGCGGCGCGGTCGCCTGCATCTTCTATCTCGACTTCACGCTCGTGCAGTTCTTCGACCGGCTGCGCGACACGGTCGGCATCTGGCATTTCTACACCGGCATGATCAAGGCGCCGGTCTTCGGCATGGTCATCGCCACCATCGGCTGCTTCGAGGGCCTGCAGGTCCGCGGCAGCGCCGAAAGCGTGGGCCAGCTCACGACGAAGGCGGTCGTCGAGTCGATCTTCTGCGTCATCGTGCTGGACGCGGTATTCTCCATCATCTTCCTGCTGGCGAACGTGTGATGGCCACCGACGAGGCCGATACGGTCACCGAGGACGGAGACCCCAAGGAACTGCCACCGCTGGTGGACGGCGGGCAACTCGTCGATCACCGCGACGGAAGGGATGTCGTGCTGCGGCTGCGCGGCGTGCGCACGCAGTTCGGCGACAAGGTCATCCACGACAAGCTCGACTTCGACGTCTTCCGTGGCGAGATCGTCGGGCTGGTGGGCGGCTCGGGAACCGGCAAGTCGGTTTTGCTGCGCACGATCATCGGCCTCAATCAGGCGTCGGCCGGCACCATCGAGATGATGGGCGTCGATACCGCCACCCTTCACGGACAGGCGCTACGGGACATGCAGGCCCGAACCGGCGTCCAGTTCCAGGACGGCGCCCTGTTCTCCTCGCTCACGGTGTCCGACAACATCATCGTGCCGGTCCGCGAGCATGCCGGACTGGACGAGGAGACGATGCGGGACATCGCCGCTCTCAAGATTGCCCTGGTCGGCCTGCCGCCGGACAGCGGCGACAAGAAGCCGTCCGAGCTTTCGGGCGGCATGCGCAAGCGGGCGAGCCTGGCCCGCGCGCTCGCCCTCGATGCCGAGCTGCTGTTCCTGGACGAACCCACCGCCGGGCTGGATCCGATCGGCGCCGCCCACTACGACGAGCTGGTCAAGGGTCTGAGCCAGAGCCTTGGCCTGACCATTCTGATGGTAACGCACGACCTGGACAGCCTGAATGCCGTATGCGACCGGATCGCCGTCCTGCTCGACAAGCGCGTGGTGGTAGGTACGATGGAAGAGTTGCTGGTGTACGACCATCCTTGGGTCAAAGAGTATTTTCACGGCCCGCGCGGGCGCGCGGCTCGACAGGAGCAGAAGTAGCGTCCGATGGAAAGAAAGTCGCCTTATGTGCTGATCGGCGCGGCGATGATCGCGTTCATCGTCGCCGTCGCGGGCTTCGTTGTCTGGAAGCTGCGGGCCGGTGACCGGACGTCCTACGCCTACTACGACATTCTCTTTTCCGGCGACGTGCAGGGGCTGACCAACGACTCGCCCGTGTTCTATCGCGGCCTGCGCGTCGGCCGGGTGCAGAACATCCAGCTTACGTCGCGGGTCGACACACGGCGCGCCACCGGGCGCGAGCGCCTGACGGAAAAGATCGAGGTGACGGTCGCCGTCGACTGGAACATCGATATCCGGGAACGCTCCTACGCCGTCTTCGAGAAGCCGTTCATCGCCGGCTCGCCCTTCATCCAGATCGTCGGCCGCCTCGACGTCGACCAGATCAAGCCGAAGAAGAAGCTGGGCGAAAAGCCCTACCCGGAAATCCGCGAGGGCGCGTCCTTCCTGCAGGCAACTTCGACATCGGCGCAGGAGTTGCTGTCGAAAGCCAGCGTCACGGTCGACCGGCTCAACGACCTTCTCAGCCCCGACAATATCGGCGCCGTCAGCGATACGCTGCGCAACCTGTCGGCGGCGACGACGGCGTTCGCCAAGCAGGATGCCGCGATCCAGACGACCCTGGCCGAATTGCCGGGGGCGATCACCGAATTCCGCCACACCTTCAACACGCTGAACGGGCTGGCGGAGTCGCTCAATCTGGTGGCGCTCGAGCTCGGTCCACAGGACGCCGCGAGCCGCAAGGCACTGGCCGGCAAGGATCCTGGCGAGTTGCGCAAGGTGCTGGCCGAGACGCGCGCGGCGTTGGCCAACATCGATGCCACTGCTGGCTCGCTCAACAGACTCGTGGCCGATAACAAGGGGCCGATCAGGAGCTTCACCGAGACCGGCCTGACCGAGTTCTCCCTGGCTCTTCGCGAGTTGCGCCAGCTCACTGCAAACTTGAATGTCATCGCCACAAAGCTGGAACGTGATCCGGCCAACTTCGTATTCAGTGGCAAGCAGGGATACACGCCGAAATGATGTTTCGTTGGGCCGTCTGCGCGGCGGCGGCCGTCGCTCTCGCTGGATGCCAGGCGCTTAGCGCGATCGATTCGGCGGCGGAACCGACCGAACTCTACACGGTAACGCCCAAGAGCACCTTCGATCACGATCTGCCCAGCGTCTATTGGCAGCTTGCCGTCGAGGCGCCGGTCGCGGCCGCCAGCCTCAATACCGGCCGCATCGCCATCCAGATGACGCCGACCTTGACCGACTATTACGCCAAGGTGGCTTGGACCGATCGCGCGCCGCTGATGGTGCAGACCCGCATCGTCGATTCGTTCGAGAACACCCGCAAGATTGTCGCGGTGGCGCGCGAGTCGATCGCGCTGCGCGCCAACTATGTGCTGCAGCCCGATCTGCGCAATTTCGAGGCGATGTACTTCTACGGCCAGCCGCCGATCGTGAAGGTCCGCATCATTGCCAAGCTGGTGCGCATGCCGGACCGCCAGATCATCGGCGTCGCCTCGGTCGAGCGCTGCGTGCGGGCCCGCGCCGACAAGGTGCCGAAGGTGGTCGATGCCTTCGACCAGGCTCTGGGCAGCGTCATCAAGCGGCTCGTCTCCTGGACGTTGCGTACGCCGCCGCCGCGACCGCCGAGCGATGCCGCGCCCTATGATATCGGCAGGTATCGCAATCCTGAGAACGCTCTGGTCGACAGCGAGAACTGCCCCAAGGGCAATGACGCCTCGATGGTTCCCTATACCGACGAATAGACGGCCGGCGCTCAGGCGCCCTTCTGGGCCAGCGACCAGGCGAGATCAGCCAGGACACGCGCGCGGTTTCCATACTGCTTCGCGGTTTCAGACGAGGCGTTGCCGTCGAGGCCGCGCTTGTAGACACCCTGAACGATGGCCGCGAGCCGGAACAACGAGAACGCTACGAAGAAATTCCAGTTGGGAATTTCCGTGCGGCCGGTACGGCGCGCATAGGCGGCGAGGTATTCTTGCTCGGTTGGAATACCGAATGCTTCGAGATCCACTCCGGCATAGCCTGCGGAAGCTC
>JAUXRT010000098.1 GCA_030681635.1 Reyranella sp. | reverse complement strand
CCGTCTTGAGCGAACCCTTGATCCATTTCTTGCGCGCCGACAAAGGCGAAGCTTCGGGCAGGAACCAGCTGCAGCGCACCGTGCCGTCTATCAGGCCAGCCAGCGCGCCGACCGCGCGGCCGTCGGCGATCGCCATGCGGCAGCCGGCGGCCATGGCGATGCGTCCGGCCATCAGCTTGGTCACCATGCCGCCGTTCGACATTTCCGACGCCGCAACGCCCGCCATCGCCTCGATCTCCGGCGTGATCTCGCGGATCTCGGGAATGAACTTTGCCGACGCGTCGCTGCGCGGATCGCCGGTGTAGAGGCCGTCGATGTCCGACAGCAGCACCAGCGTGTCGGCGGAGATCATCTCGGCGACACGGGCGCCTAAGCGGTCGTTGTCGCCGAAACGGATTTCATCCGTGGCCACCGTGTCGTTCTCGTTGATCACCGGCACGGCTTTCAGGCCGAGCAGCGTCGCCATGGTCTGGCGCGCGTTGAGGTAGCGGCGGCGCTCCTCGGAATCGTCGAGCGTCAGCAGGACCTGCGCCACCGTGATGCCATGACGCGCCAGTGCCGCCTGATAGGCGTGCGCGAGCTGGATCTGGCCGGTGGCGGCGGCCGCCTGGCTCTCCTCGAGCCTGAGCGCGCCCGAGGCCAGCTTCAGGTGCGTGCGGCCGAGGCGAATGGCGCCGGACGACACCAGCACCACCTCGCAGCCGGCCTTGTGCAGACGCGCGACGTCGTCGGTCAGGGCTTTTAGCCAGTCGTGGCGGATTTCGCCCTTGGCTTCATCGACCAGGATCGACGAGCCGATCTTGACGACCAGCCGTTTCGAGCTGGCCAGCGGGCTCATGCCGCTTCCTTGCCCGAACTGGCGCCGGTGTCGCGCTGCTTCTCGACCAGCTTCATCAGCTCGTGGAGCAGGGGTGTCACGCCATGGCCGGCGACGGCGGAGATCACATGCACGGTCTTGCGGCTCACCTTGGCGAGCTTGGCGCGCTTGGCCTCGATGTCCTCAGGTGTCATGGCGTCGGTCTTGTTGAGCGCCACCAATTCCTTCTTGCGCGCGAGGCTGCCGCCGTAGGCGCGCAGCTCGGCGCGGACCGTGCGGTAGGCGTCGGCGACATCGTCCTGCGTGCCGTCGACGAGATGCAGCAGCGCGCGGCAACGCTCGACATGGCCCAGGAAGCGCGTGCCGAGGCCGGCGCCTTCATGCGCGCCCTCGATGAGGCCGGGAATGTCGGCCATCACGAACTCGCGGTCGCCCACCTTCACCACGCCGAGGCCGGGATGAAGGGTGGTGAACGGATAGTCGGCGATCTTGGGCCGGGCGTTGGAGTTGGACGACAGGAAGGTCGACTTGCCGGCGTTGGGCAGGCCCACCAGGCCGATGTCGGCGATCAGTTTTAGCCTCAGCCACACCCAGCGCTCTTCACCCGGCCAGCCCTTGTCGGCACGGCGCGGGGCACGGTTGGTCGAGCTCTTGTAATGGAGGTTGCCGTAGCCGCCGTCGCCGCCCTTGGCCAGGACGACGCGCTGCCCGATGGCGGTGAGATCTACGAGCAGCGTCTCGTTGTCCTCGGCGAAAACCTGCGTGCCGCGCGGCAGCCGCAGCACGACATCCTTGCCCTTGCCGCCGGTGCGCTGGGCACCCATGCCGTGATGGCCGACCTCGCCCTTGAAGTGCTGGGCATAGCGATAGTCGATCAGCGTGTTGAGGCCGTCGACGCATTCGAGGACGACATCACCGCCGCGCCCGCCGTCGCCGCCGTCCGGGCCACCATACTCGATGAACTTCTCGCGGCGAAAGCTCCCCGATCCCGCGCCACCGTTGCCGGAGCGGATGTAGATCTTGGCCTGGTCGAGGAACTTCATGGGGTTGGGTCCAGAAATGAAAAGGGGGAACGGTTGACCGCTCCCCCTTCGAATTTCGATTGGGTGGGAACGGCTATTCGGCGGCCAGTGCCGGCGCCGGGAACACGTTCACCTCGACCTTGCCGCCCGTCCGCTTGCGGAACGTGACGATGCCCGGGGCGGTGGCGAACAGCGTATGGTCGCGGCCGATCCCGACGTTCTCGCCGGCATTCATCTTGGTGCCGCGCTGACGGACCAGGATGTTGCCCGACAGGACCTTCTGTCCGCCGAAACGCTTCACGCCCAGTCGCTTGCCTGCCGAATCGCGGCCGTTGCGCGAGGAGCCGCCTGCTTTCTTATGTGCCATCGTTCTACTCCGGTCGCTCTAGCTCAGGCGACGATCTGTTCGATCTTGACCACCGTCAGGTCCTGACGGTGACCGTTCTTGCGCCGCGAATTCTGGCGGCGGCGCTTCTTGAAGACGATCAGGTGCGGGCCGCGGGCCTGCTTGACGATCGAGCCCAGCACCTTGGCGCCGGCCACGGTCGGCGCGCCGACCTTTTCGCCCACCATCAGCACGTCGGTGAACTCGACCTTGGCGCCCGCCTCGCCCTCGATCTTTTCGACCGTGAGCGTGTCTTCGGCGGCGACTGTGTATTGCTTTCCACCCGTGCGGATAACGGCGATCATGATGACACCTGACTAAGGCCTCCCGAACCGGAGAACCCTCCACCACCCCTAGGGGCAGCGGCCGGATCCAGGCCCAAATGCGGGAAAGCACGAAAGAACGCGGCGGGCCTGAGTGACCCGCCGGAAGAGGGCGGAATATACGCAGGACGCCCCCCAAGTCAACGCCGGAAAGGGCCTGATTTGCGGGCTTATCGGTTAGTAGGTCGACCCGGCCCGGCGGGATTTGGCGCCGCTTTGCCGGGCCTGGCCCACCGCCCAGGCAAGGTCGCCCAGATAGTCGCCCACCATGCGTTCGTGGCTGGGGTTCAGGTGCATATGAATGCCGGGCGGTTCGACCTGGCGGCCGATCAGCCAGCCGCGGGTGCCCATGGCGTCCGATACCGCCCCGATATCCAGGGCCGGATCGGCCGAGCGGGTGACGAAGATCGAGAGTTCGCTGGGCTCCAGCACCGCCAGGCCCGGGATGCGGCCGATGCCGTCGATCAGCGCCTTCTTGTTGCCCATGATCATGCGCGCACAGCGCAGATAACCCTCGTCCCCGAGGTAGTTCAGTGTCGCCCAGGCAGCGGCAATGGCGCCGCCCGGCCGCGTGCCCTGCATCGTGTAGGCGGCGTAGGGGCCACGCTCCCATTCGCGGAAATCGAAGAGCTGATGGGTCTCCTTCAGCTCCTTCGAGCGCAGCAGCATCAGCGAGGCGCCCTTGGCCGCCATGCCGTGCTTGTGCAGGTCGGCCGAGATGCTCATGACGCCCGGGACCGAGAAATCCCAGTCGGGGACGGCATGGCCGAGGCGCTTCACGTAGGACGAGAGGAAGCCGCCGACGCAGGCATCGACGTGCAGCCACAGGCCACGTGATTGCGCCAGCGCCCCCAGCTCGCGGATCGGGTCGAACACGCCGAACGGATAGCAGGGTGCCGACCCCACGAGGCCGATCGTGTTGTCGTCGATCCTGGAGGCAATGGCGCCGACGTCGGCCTTGAAGTCGTTCCGCGTGGTGGGCACGCGGCGGACGTCGATGCCGAGCGCATGGCCAGCCCGGCTGAAGGCGGGATGGGCGGTGCGCGGCACGATGAAATTGGGCTTGTCGATGCCCTTGGTGGCGCGGGCCCAGTCGCGCGCCGTCTGGACCGCGAGGAAGATGCTCTCCGAGCCGCCCGAGGTGAAGGTGCCGGCGGCATCGTCGGGGGCGTTCATGAGCGACAGGCCGAAATCGACGACGTCGTTCTCGAGCTTCGCGAGGGACGGAAAGGCGCGCTTGCCGAGGCTGTTCTCGGTCCAGAAGGCCGCATAGGCGCGCTTCTGCACCTCGGCCAGTTCATCATCCAGGTAATAGTAGTAGACGGCCATCCGGCCTTCCCGCCAGGAGAAGTCGTCCTTCTTGGCGGCCTGCAGGCGGGCCTCGATCTCGGGCCAGGCGAGCCCCTTTTCCGGCAACTTCATGTCGTTTCCCCGCCTCGCCGGGACAGTTGCCCCAGCAATTTCTCCCGCCTATAACCCGGCGCCCGGAGAGGTGCCAGAGTGGTCGATCGGGACGGTCTCGAAAACCGTTGTGCGTGCAAGCGTACCGTGGGTTCGA
>JAUXRT010000091.1 GCA_030681635.1 Reyranella sp. | reverse complement strand
CGCGCGTCCCAGGCATTCCTGGTCGTGCCGAACAGCGGGCTCTCGGTCTGAAAATCCATGCAGAGCTCGGGCACGTTGGTCTTGCCCAGGATAACGGCGCCCGCCGCCCGCAGCCGGGCCACCAGGCTGGCGTCGGATCGGGCGACATTGTCCTTGAGCGGCGGATGGCTCGACGTGGTGGCGAGCCCCGCCACGTCGAAGGCCTCCTTGATGGTGATGGGCACGCCGTGCAGCGGCCCGAGCCTGGCGCCTTTCTTCCGATCGGCACGGTCGGCGGCTCGGGCGGCCTTCATGGCGCCCGCGCGATCGACGACCACCAGCGCGTTCAGCGGTCCATTGATGCGGGCGATCCGCTGCAGGTGCGCCTCGGTCGCCTCGACCGAACTCAGCTTCCCGTTTCGTATAGCGCGTCCAAGGCCGGTGGCGGTCTCGAAACACGGATCCATGCATGCCTCCCTTGCATGACACCCAGACTAGTCGCCCCTCTCCCACCCGGCTATAGAGCCCAAGGAATTCTTGGGGACGCCATGAGCCTAGCTAACAAAACCCTGTTCATCACCGGCGCCAGCCGCGGCATCGGCCTCGCCATTGCACTGCGCGCCGCGCGCGATGGCGCCAACATCACCATCGCCGCCAAGACGGTGAAACCCGACCCGCGCCTCGCCGGCACGATCTTCACTGCTGCCGAGGAAATCGAGAAGGCCGGCGGCAAGGCACTGCCGATCGCCTGTGACATCCGCGACGAGCAGAGCGTCGACAAGGCCGTCGCCGACACGGTGGCGAAATTCGGGGGCATCGACATCCTGGTGAACAACGCCAGCGCCATCAGCCTCACCGGCACGCTCGCGACGCCGATCAAGCGCTACGATCTGATGCACCAGATCAATGGCCGCGGCACCTACCTGGTCTCGCAGAAGTGCATCCCGCATCTCATGAAGGCCGCCAACCCGCATGTGCTGAACCTCTCGCCGCCGCTCGATTTCGACGTCAAATGGTTCGCCAACCATCCGGCCTACACGCTCGCCAAATATTCGATGTCGGTCTACGCCTGGGCGATGGCGGCGGAATTCAAGGACAAGGGAATCGCCTTCAATTGCTTGTGGCCGCGGACCGGCATCGCCACCGCCGCCATCCAGAACATCCTGGGCGGCGAGGAAGGCATGAAACGCTGCCGCAAGCCCGAGATCATGGCCGACGCCGCCCACGCCATCCTGACCCGGCCCTCGCGCCAGACCACCGGCAACTTCTTCATCGACGACGAGGTGCTGACGGCCGAAGGCGTCACCGACTTCGACCAGTACGCCATCTCGCCCGGTACGCCGCTGATGCCCGACTTCTTCGTGCCGGCCGCAGGCGCGCGCACCGTCGTCGGCCGGGGTTAGCCGCGATCATGGCGACGTTCATGCTGGTGCACGGCGCGTGCACAGGCGGCTGGTCCTGGGAAAAGGTCGTGCCGCTGCTCGAGGCAAACGGTCACAAGGCTTGCGCACCCGACCTGCCGGGCCTCGGCAAGGACTCGACACCGCCCGCCAACGTTACGCTCGCCGACAATGTCGAGAAGCTGTCGCGCCTGCTCGACAAGATCGACGAGCCGGTGGTGCTGGTCGGCCACTCGTTGGGCGGCATCACCATCTGCCAGCTCGCCGAGGCGCGCCGGCGCAAGCTCAAGGCGCTGGTCTACCTTTGCGCCCTGCTGCCGACCTCCGGCAAGTGCGGCAAGGACATGACCGGCCTCGAGCCCGATGCCATGTTCCGCCTGTCTCGCCAGGTCAGTCCGGATGGGCTGACCTACAGCTTCGCTCGCGACAAGTTGCCGACGCTGTTCTATGCCGATGTCTCGCCGGAGGACCGTTACCGCGCCATGGAGCGCTTGCGGCCGCAGCCGCTCGTCATCTCGACCACGCCGGTGACGCTGACCGAGGATCGCTTCGGCTCGGTGCCGCGCTGGTACATCGAGTGCACGCACGACAATGCCATCCGCATCAACCTGCAACGGACGATGGTCAAGCTGACGCCGTGCAAGGTCCTGACGATGGAATGCGGCCACTCGCCCTTCTTCAGCAATGCCGAGGAGCTGGCCGAGCACCTCGAGGCGATCGCGCTGAGTTAGTGCGCCACTGGAACTGTGCAGGCTCTCGCGCGTATGAACGCGCTGCCGCCTGCCGGCGCGTGTGAACGCGCCTAATCGAAGAACGCGAACGCCCGGGTCTCGATGCTCTGCCGCGGCTTGGGATTGGCGGGCGAGGTCGGGTCGTCGAACGCCGAGTGCAGCGAGAAGCGCGCACGGCCATCCTTCATGGAGTCGTAGCACTTGATCAGGATCGCCTCGTCCCGCGTCATCTTCGGGAAATAATACCAGCGGTGGTCGGCGTTCTGGACGCCGAGATAGATCTCGCCGGTGCGGTCGGCATAGATGAGGTCGCAGATCGCGAGGTCGCGCGGCGCGATGCTCTCGGCATCGACGAAGCCCAGCGGTGACATCTCGATCGGCTCCGGGGCGATGTTGCGCCACACATTGTACTCGGCGAAGCGCTTCGTGAGCCGCATCTCGGCTTCCCCGGGCGACAGCAGATCGCGCACGCGCTGCGGACCCGATTTCTCGGTGTAGTCGTTGTGCACGCTGCGCACCGGGGCGCGCAGGCCGCGCTCGACGGCGCGGTCGGCGGTGCGCACGGTGTGGTCGAACACCACGACCTTCGCGGCACCAGTCTCGCGCTTGATCAGCGCCTCGACCTCGGGCTCGTAAGTCGTCCGCACCTCCTCCGTGTCGTAGAAGTCGCGCACGGCGGTGTCGTGGTGCGTCAGGATGAACGCCTGGCGGTCGAGCGAGAGATCGCGGGCGATCGGCCGGGCATCGTGAATGCGGACGAGAAAGTCGCGGTAGTTGCCGATCCGGCGCGGCACGCCGGTACCGTTGGGCGGATTGTAGGTGACCGGCTTGATGCTGAGGTCGGCGAGGTACTGGACCGGCGCCTCGACCCAGGGGGCCAAGGGCGGACGGTTCACGATGGTCGGCTCGAGAGGTCGGACGTTCGACATGATCGCACCCGCAACTGGTACCTGCCCCACTAACATCGTACCGGGCATAGCGCGTTCAAGGGCGGGTATCTCATGAGAAGACCTCATGTTCTCCCGACGAAACGCGCTTTCAGCGGTAGAGCTTGTCGATGGCGGCAGCGCCCAGGCCGACCTTGTCGTAGTGGGCCTTGCAGAGCGCGATGTACTGATGGACGTCGAAATAGCCCTCGGGCTCACCCTTTTCGTCGAGCCAAACCAGCGGCCCGGTGACGATGAAGAAGACCTTCATGGGATCGGGATGGTCGTAGGCGACCAGCGTATGGGCCTCGCCCGGGGTCTCGTAGATGAAGTCGCCGGCCGTCGCCGTCCAGTCGTGCTCAAGATAGCCCCACTTGCCCGAGATCGTGTAGGCGAAGACCTCGTGCGGATGATAGTGGCGGTTCACGAGGCCGGCGCTCTTGGCCATCAGGATGTCGCACCATTTGTTCTGGCTGGGCGAGATCCAGAGCGGCCGCGATGACACGGTCTCCGTGAAGGGCACGTAGTAACGCTCGTCGTCGGTCGCCGCGTTGGCCATATAGACCTCCGGCAGCGCATCGGCCTGAAAGACCTTCTCGATCGGTTTTAGGTCGCGCCAGAATTCCATCCCTTCCTCCTGTTTCTTTTTTCAGACGTGCATGCCGCCGTCGGCCATCAGCACGCTTCCGGTGGTGAAGGCGCTGCGGTCCGAGGCGAGGAACAGCACCGATTCAGCGACCTCTTCCGCCTTGGCGTGACGGCCGAGCGGGATCACCGAGTCGAGGAATTTGCCGGCGTCGGTGCCGAGCGCCTGCGTGAGACCGCTCTCGACGGTGCGCTGGAAGTCGTTGTCGATCGGGCCCGGCGCCACGACGTTGACCCTGATGCGCCGCGACGCCACTTCCTTGGCGACGGTGCGCATGAGCCCGATCAGCCCGTGCTTGGAGGCGGCATAGGCCGCGATGCCGGGATCGCTGGTCACGCCCACGACGCTTGAGGTCATGATGATGCTGCCACCGTCGCGCATCCCCGGCAGCCCGTACTTGCAGGCGAGGAAGGAGCCCTTGAGGTTCACCGCCATCACCGCGTCGAACACATCCTCGGGATAGTCGGTCACGGGCCGGATGACGCCGCTGATGCCGGCATTGCTGAACAGCACGTCGATCGGGCCCCAGCGCGCCACCGTGGCATTCACGTAAGCGGCCGTCTCCCGGGCATCCGCGACATCGGCCAGCATGGCGGTGGCACGTCCCTCGGGAAGCGCCTTCAGGGCGGCATCGAGCGCGGCGCGGTCGCGATCGACCAGCATGACCCGGGCGCCCTCCTCGGTGAAGCGCCGCGCGCTGGCGAGGCCAAGGCTGCCGGCCGCGCCGGTCACGATGCAGGTCTTGCCGTCGAGGATGCCCATCTATGCCCGCCTTGCGCCGCCGAGATAGGCGCGTTGCACTGCCGGATCGCGCGCAAGATCGGCCGCCCGGCCGGCGCCCACGATGCGGCCATTCTCGATCAGGTAGCCGCGATCGGCGATGGCCAGGCTGCGCTTTGCATTCTGCTCGACCAACAGCACCGAGATGCCATCGCCGCGGATCCGTTCGAGGGCGCGGAACAGCTCGCCGCAGAGCAGCGGCGACAGGCCGAGCGAGGGCTCGTCGAGCAGCAGCACCTCGGGCGCCGACATCAGCGCCCGGCCGATCGCCACCATCTGCTGCTCGCCGCCGCTCATCGTGCGCGCCGTCTGCTCCAGCCGCTCGGCCAGGCGCGGGAAGAGCGCCAGCACGCGCGCGCGGTTGCGGTCCTCGTCCGCCCGCGCCCGGCGCGCAAAGGCGCCCAGCAGCAGGTTCTCCCGCACCGTCAGCTCGCCAAAAATCCCGCGCCCCTCCGGCACCAGTGCCAGCCCCGCCTCGACGATGGCATGGGCCGGCAGGCCAGCGAGCGGGCGGCCCGCCAGCGTCACCTGCGCCCGCCCGTCCGGCGGCTGCAGGCCGGCCACGGCCTTCAGCAGCGAGGATTTTCCGGCGCCGTTGGCGCCCAGGATGACCACGATCTCGCCCGCCGCCACGGTGAGCGCCACGTCGTCGACGGCGCGATGCTGGCCGTAACGCACCGAGAGGCCCGCCACTTCGAGTCTCACCATCTCAGGCATCGTCGTCCCCGAGATAGGCGCGGATCACCTCGGGATCGGCCAGGACCTCGCCCGGCAGGCCCGAGGCGATCAGCCGGCCGGTGTTCATCACCAGGCAGCGGTCACAGAGAGAGCGGATGGCGTCCATGACGTGCTCGACCAGCAGGATGGTGATGCCCTGCCCGCGCAGCGACTGGATGAGCGCGATGCCCTGGTCCAGTTCCGTCGGATTGAGTCCGGCCAGCCATTCGTCGAGCAGCAGAAGGTCGGGCTGCAACGCCAGCGCGCGGGCGAGTTCCAGCCGCTTCTGGTCAATGTAAGTGAGCTCGCCCGGCAAGGCGTCGCGCGCGCGCGCCAGCCCGACCCGGTCGAGCAGCGCATCGGCATCGGCGCGGGCCTGGGCGCCCCAGGCGCGCCGCTTGCCGAAGGCGAGGCCGGTCAGGACGTTGTCGTGGCAGGTGAAGGAGGCCAGCGGCCGCACGATCTGGAACGTGCGGGCGACGCCCAGCCGAGCGATGCGATGCGCCGGCTTGCCGGCGATCGCTTGGCCGTGGAGCGCGATGCTGCCGAGATCGGGACGCAAGGCGCCCGACAGCAGGTTGAGCACCGTCGTCTTGCCCGAGCCGTTGGGCCCCAGCAGTCCCACGATCTCGCCGGCGGCAATGGAAAAGCTGAGGCCATCGACGGCCACCAACCCGCCGAAGCGCCGCGTCAGGCCCTCGACTTCGAGCAGGCCGCTCATGCCCGCCGTCCCAAGGTCTGTTCCACCAACCCCACGATGCCGCGCGGGATGGCGTAGACGATGAGGATGAAGACCAGCCCGACCATGATGCTGAAATGGTTGGGGAAGCGCGCCAGCAGGAACTCGAACAGCAGCGCCAGCGGCACCACGCCCATCACCGGCCCGTAGAGGCGGTGGACGCCGCCCAGCAGGGCCATGATCAGGACGGTGAAGGAGATCACCGGATTGAAGGCGATGGCGGGGTCGATGTAGGTCCAGCGCGGCGCCATGATCGCGCCGGTCAAGGTCATGAACACGGTGCTGAGCACGAACAGCGCCACCTTGGCCCGGGTCGCGTCGATGCCCGAATGGCGGGCCACCGTCTCGTCGTCGCCGATGGCGCGCAACGCCAGCCCGAGCCTCGACCGGCCGATCAGGAATCCGGCCGCGAAGACCAGCACGGCCAGCGCCAGAAGCTGCCAGTAGATCTGGGCGGCGGTGATGTCGGTGAAGACGTAGCGGCCCAGCGTCCGCGTCTTGTTGACCTCGAACCAGGTCACGAGCTGGCGCACGAGCTCGGCCAGGCCCAGGGTGAAGATGACGAAATAGACGCCGGAGAGCCGCAGCGTCGAGAGGCCGACGATACCCGCCACCAGGATGCCGACGCCGGCCGCGATCAGCAGCACCAGCGGCCAGGCCAGCGTCTCGGCGAACACCGCCGTGGTGTAGGCACCGATGCCGAAGAAGGCGACGGTGGCCAGCGACACATAGCGCGTCGGGCCGGAGAACAGGCTCCAGGCGGTCGCCAGCACGGTGTAGCTCACGATGTTGATGGCCAGCGACAGCCCGTAGTCGCCCAGCAGCAGCGGCACCGAGGCGAGGCCGGCAATGGCCGCCGCGACGCCCGCCGCGCGGAGCGCGTCCTGCGCCGTCACCGGTTGGCCCTGCCGAGCAGGCCCTGCGGCCGCACCAGGAGCACGATCAGGAAGATGGCGTAGGTCGCAGCCAAGGTCAGGCCGGGATCGATGAAGGTGGCGACGTAGGTCTCCGTCAGCCCCAGGATCAGCCCGGCGATCAGTGCGCCCAGGAGATTGCCGACGCCGCCCATGATGACGACGATCAGCGCCTTCAGGGTGAACACGACGCCGAGATTGGCGTTGAAGGTCAGGAACATCGAGACCAGCACGCCGGCCGCCGCCACCAGCGCGCCGCCCATCGCAAAGGCCAGCGCCGAGGCGGTCCGCACGTCGATGGCGACAAGCTGGGCCGCCACCGGATCGACCGCGACGGCGCGGACGGCGGTGCCGAGCCGCGTGCGGGTGAGGCCGAGATAAAGGCCGAGGCCGATCACAACGGCCAGCACCAGCGCCAGCAGGCGGTTGGCGGCCACGGTGGCGCCGGCGAACTGCAGCGGCACCGAGAGGAAGGAGTAGCTGTAGTAGGCGCCGCCGAACAGCGCCAGCATGACGCCCTGGATCACGAACAGCAGCCCGAAGGTGGCCAGGATGCTGTCGACCTCGAGCTGGTCGCGCGACTTGGCGCGGCGCACCAGCGGCTGCAGCAGGTAGCGGTAGACGGCGTAGCTGGCGGCAAAGGCCAGCGGCGGCACGATGATCAGGCCGAGCAGCGGATTGAGCGCCAGGCCCGAATAGAACCAGAAGGCGGCGAAGGCGGCGGCGATCAGGAGTTCGCCGTAAGAAAGGTTCATGATGCGGGCGACGCCGTACTGCAGCGTCAGCCCCATGGCGACCAGCGCATACATGCCGCCCAGCGTCTCGCCGGAGAGCGTCACTTCGAGCAGCATCGCCGATCACCCGTACGCAGGACGAAGGATGGGGCGGACGCCAGCTGCGTCCGCCCGCACGATTGAATCGACTAAGGCTTCCAGGCCGGCTTCGGCACCACGACGGAA
>JAUXRT010000081.1 GCA_030681635.1 Reyranella sp. | reverse complement strand
GGCCGAGACGGTGGCCAAGGAAATGCCAAGCGCGGCCGAGATCGTGGCCAACAAGTGGCTGACCGACGCCGAGCTGAAGGTTTATAGCGGCGAGTACCAGCGCAACGGCTTCCAGGGCGGGCTCAACTGGTATCGCGTCCGCACCACCGGCCTGATCGAGCGCGAATATGCCGCCTTCACCGGCCGTACCATCGACCAGCCCGCGACCTTCATCTCGGGCGCCAGCGACTGGGGCAACTACCAGTCGCCCGGCGCGCTGGCGCGGATGCAGAAGAGCGCCTGCACCAACATGAAGGAGATCCATCTCGTCCCGGGCGCCGGCCACTGGGTGCAGCAGGAGCAGGCGGACGAGGTCAATCGACTGCTGCTGGCCTTCCTCAAGACGACATGACGGCGAGCACCGTCGTCGCCACCAGCGCCGCCGCGAAGGCGCCGTTGACGATGCGCGACGCCGCCGGGTCATGGAAGACCCGAGAGAACGAGGCCCCTGCCAGCCACCAGGCGAGGTGGATGAGCACGATCATGAGGGCCAGAACCGCGATCTTCAGCGCCGCGTCGAGCGTCGACGCCGCGAACACCGCCGCGATCGCCACATAGGCCTTGGGATTGGCGACCGCCAGCAGCACGCCGCCCCCGAACGACGGCGCCGTCCCCGCCTCGTCGCGCGTCGACAAGGGCGGCGCGGTCGCGATCTTGTAGGCGAGATAGAGGATGTAGGCGGCGGAGGCCGCGAGCAGCACCGGCGCGAGCTGCGGCACCGCCAGCAGGACGGAGACCACGCCCGCCGCCACGGCCAGCAGCACGGCGATCGTGCCGGCGATCAGCCCCGACAGATAGGCGATGGACCGGCGCAATCCGAACGCCGCGCCGACCGCCGTCACGCTGATCGTCGAGGGCCCCGGACTGCCCATGACAAGGAGAGAGGCCACGATCAGCGACAGCAGCATGGGCCCGAGACTATCGCCGCCCGGCAACCGCCGTCTTGAACGATCGTGCGGCGTCCAGGGTCCTCGATCAGCCGGCCGGTGGCTTGTTGACCGCCAGTTGCGCGTCGAAGGCACGCTTGTAGGCGGGCCGCGCTTCGCCGCGGGCCACATAGGCGGCGAGGTTCGGATATGCGTCCAGCAAACCCGACGCTCTTAACCTCAGCAGCACCGACACCATCATCAGGTCGCCCGCGCTGAAGGCGCCGTCGAGCCAGTCGGCATCGCCCAGGTGACGGGAAAGTTGGCCCAGCCGGTTGCGGACGCGATCCTCGACGAGAGGCACGCGTTGCGCGGACCAGGGCTTGTCGCCCTCGAGGAGCCTGGCGGTTCCGAGATCGAGGATCGGCGGCTCCACGGTGCTGAGGGCCGCGAACATCCAGGTGATCGCCCGCGCCCGGGCATTGGCACCCTGAGGATTCGCGCCGTCCGGCAGCAGGCCGGCATGGCGCTGGGCGATATGGAACACGATCGCCCCCGTCTCGAACAAGGCGAGATCGCCTTCCTCATAGGTCGGAATCTGCCCGAAAGGATGAAGCGCCAGATGGGCGGGCTCCTTCATCGCCTTGAACGAAACCAGGCGAACCTCGTAGGGCTGGCGCACTTCCTCCAGCGCCCAGCGAACGCGCGTATCGCGCGCCAGTCCCTTGCCGCCATCGGGCGACCGTTCAAAGGCGGTAATGGTGATGGTCATCGTGAGGCCCCCTGAGCCTAGTTCAGGACCTTGGCGAAGAACGCTCGGGTGCGGGCCTCGGCATCGGGCGCGCCCACGACATCGTAGACCAGCCGGTGTGTCTTGCCGCCGCCGCCGGGTACGGTGCGGTCGGGCGCCTTGTTGTCGAAGCTGTGATAGGCGTTGGGATAATAGACCGCCTCGACCAGCGCCGGCTTGGCCAGGCCCGCCACCATCTGCCGGCAGCGATCGGCCGGCGTCCAGTCGTCCTTGTCGCCGGCCAGCAGCAGCACCGGCAGGTCGATGCCGATGTCGAACGCCGGATTGCAGCCGGGATAGTAGGCGACGCCGCCGGCGAGACCGCGCTTGGCGAGATCGAAATTTTTCTGTGTCGCGCGGATGGTGGTCGAGCCGCCGTGGCTGTGGCCGATGATGCCGACCTTGCCCTTGATCACGTCGGGGCGGGTGGCGAGATAATCGAGTGCGCCCGCGATGTCGGAGATGCGCATGTTGGGCGTCACCACACCGGGCGTGGTGCAGACGGCCTTGGTGCCGCGCGGGCCGAACGAGTCGGGCGCCAGCACGAGGTAGCCCCAGCTCACCAGCAGCTTGCCCCAGACGTCGGTGTGCGCGCTGGTGCCTGCGCAGGAGTGCGCCAGGATAATGGCGCGGAACGGCCCCGGGCCGGCCGGCTTATAGATCCAGCCCTTGATCTCCGGGCCGGCGGCCGAACTGCCGACGGCGATGCTGGGAAAGCTGACCGACTGCGCCGAGGCACTGCCGGCAAACAGCACGAGGAAGACAATCGCGAGGGCACGGATCATGAGCTGATACTAATGCTAGAGACGACGGCAGCGCATCATGATCAGGAGTACTAACCTCACCCTGAGGAGCGGTCCGCAGGACCGCGTCTCGAAGGGTGGGCTACAGTCGTGATGCAGCCCATGCTTCGAGACGGCCCTTCGGGCCTCCTCAGCATGAGGTGGGCTGTTCACTCCGGCTGAATGCCCGCTTCCTTGGCGATCTCGCGCCAGGTCACCAGCTCCTTCTTGACGCGTTCGGCGAAGACGTCCGGCGGCTCGCCACCGGGCTCGCTGGCAAGCTCGGCGATCTTGGCCTTGACCTCGGCCTCGGCGAGCACGGCAACGACGTCGTCGCGGATGCGCTGCGCCAGCGCCGGCGGCAGGCCGCCCGGACCGAGCAGCCCGAACCACGCCGACTGGTCGACGCCGGGGGCGCCGATCTCGGCCATGGTCGGAATCTCGGGCAGCACCGCCAGCCGCTTGCCGCTGCTCACTGCCAGCATGCGCAAGGTACCGGCGCGGTGGTGCGCCATCACCGTCAGCGGGCTGGTGAAGCCGACCGGGATGTGGCCGCCGGCCAGCTCCTGCATCATCGGCGCCGCGCCCTTGTAGGCCACGTTCTCGATTTTCAGTCCGCTCTTGAGGCGAAACAACTCGCCCACCATGCGCGTGGTGTTCTCGGTGCTGCCGAACGTGTACTTGCCCGGCGCGGCCCGCGCCGCCGTCATGAACTTCTCGGCCGTGTCGAAGCCCGCCTTGGGCGAGCCCACCAGGGCGATGACGCCGGCAACCAGCGGCGTGATCGGCGTGAAATCACGCTCGGTGTTGTAGGGCAAGGTCTTGTTGGTGAAGGGATTGATGGTGTGGGCGCTGGTCATGATCAGCAGCGTGTAGCCGTCGGGCGCCGCCTTCGCGACGATCTCGCTGCCCAGGATGCCGCTGGCGCCGCCCTTGTTGTCGATGACGACGGTCTGCTTCCAGCGGTCGGCCAGGCGCGGCACGATGAGCCGCGCCACCAGGTCGGTGCCGCCACCGGCCGGATAGGGCACCACGACGCGAACCGCCTTGGTCGGATAGTCCTGCGCGCGGACGAGCGCGGGCGCCAGCACGGCACCCGCTGCACTTGCAGCGCCGGCAATCACGACGCGACGCTTCAACCCAGCCATTTGATCCTCCCAGATCGTTTTTGTTGGCGCGCAATCTAGAGCAACTGCGTCTCGGCAACCAGTGCCTGCAAGCCGTCGAGGGCCGCAACCTCGGCGCCGGATCCGAGGTCGGCGTAGATCGCCGCCACGCGCGCGGCGAAGTCGTGCGGCCGGCGCGCAAAGCCGTCGGCCGCCGCGACCGCCCCCTTCTCGTTCAGGAGGTAGCGGCCGTTCCGCGCGAACAGCACCTGGCAGAGACAGGCCAGCGCGCGGAAGACGCAGCCGGCGAGATAGGAGACGTCGCCGCGACCGAGACTCTTGCGCGCATTGGCGAGCGCGAACTCCGCCTCCCACGCGAAGCTTGCGCTCAGCGCCGCGGCCAGCTTCGGCGGATAGGGATGGCAGCGCCGCTGCAGCGCCTCGAGCCCGCCGCCGGGATCGTGCAGCACGCGCGCCAGCGCCACCTCGCCCATGTAGATCGTAGGCAGGAAGGCATGGGGATGGCCGGGCTGGTAGAAGCGCTCGACCTTGCCGGCATGTGCATCGTCGATCGCCGCCGCGACGCGGCCGAGGTCGCGGTAGAGCAGGTCGACGTGCACGCCACCGATCAGCAGCCAGCCGCCGCCGTCGATCCACGGCCCCCAGCCACCCAGCGGCGTGACGAGGTTTTCCGCGGCCCGGTCATCCAGCACCGCCACGACCTCGGCCAGCACCGCCACGTCGATCGGCCCCGAGGCGTCGTAGTAGAGGCCGATGTCGTAGTCCGAGCCGGCAACCGCCGTACCGCGCGCCCGCGACCCACCCAGCGCCAGGGCGCACACGCCCGGCACGGTGCCGAGAGCCTCGACCAGGCGGCGCAGCAGGGCTTCGTCGTTTGCAACGGTCATGGCCCTGTCTAGCGCGGATGGCGCTGGAAAAGGTAGCCCGGCCGCCACACCATGCCGGCAGAAGCAGGAGGACGCCGCGATGTTCGATCTCGTCATCAAGGACGCGGAAATATTCGACGGCGCCGGCTCGGCCGCGGCGCGCGGCGACCTCGGTGTGACGGCGGGCAGGATCACCGCTGTTGGCGGCAAGCTCGGCGCGGCAAAGGAGACCGTGAACGCGCGCGGCCTCGCGCTGGCGCCCGGCATCATCGACGGCCACACCCATTACGACGCGCAGATCACCTGGGATCCGTTCGTCGATCCCTCGCCGGCGCTGGGCGTCACCACCGCCATCCTGGGCAATTGCGGCTTCACCATCGCGCCCTGCAAGCCGCAGGACCGCGACCTCACCATGCGCCACCTGACGCACGTCGAGGGCATGTCGCTCGATGCGCTGCGCGCCGGCATCCGCTGGGAGTTCGAGAGTTTTCCGCAATATCTTGACATGCTGCAGCGGCTGGGCGTCGGCCCCAACGTCGCCTGCTTCTCCGGCCATTCCTCCGTCCGCACCTGGGTGATGGGCGAAGAAGCCACCGAACGCACCGCCACCGACGACGAGATCGCCAGGATGGTGGCGCTCGTGCGCGAGGGCATGGCCGCCGGCGCCGTGGGCTTCGCCACCTCGACCGCCGAGGCCCACAACGGCGAGGGCGGCACACCCATGCCGTCGCGTCTGGCCGACGATCGCGAATTGCGCGCGCTGGTCCGCGCCATGGGCGACAGCGGCCGCGGCGTCTACATGCTGACCAAGGGCAGCAAGACCTCCATTCCCTATCTCGAGGAGCTGGCGATCGAGGCGCGGCGGCCGGTGGTGATCGCGGCCCTCTTCCATTCCAACACCAATCCGACGGCGGCCTTCACCACCCTCGACCAGGTGAACGCCGCGCGGTCGCGTGGGCATCAGCTGGTGGCACAGACCTCATGCTGTCCGCTCAGCATGGATTTCACCTTCAAGAGCCCCTACCTGTTCGAAAGCATGGAGTCGTGGAAGCCGGCCATGGCGGCGCACGGCGACGCGGCGCTGAAGAAGGTCTATCGCGACCCGTCGTGGCGCGCCGCGGTCCGGCGCGAGATCGAGGCGTCGCGCGGCCGGCTGGTGTTCAACGGCGAATGGGACAAGCTCTTCATCGTCGAGACCGCGAAGCCCGAGAACCGCCAGCTGGAAGGCGCCACGCTGGCCCAGCTCGCCACCGAAGCCAACAAGGAGCCGCTCGACTTCATCCTCGACTTTGCGCTCTCGGAGGATCTCGACACCCAGTTCGTGGCCCAGCTCCTGCACAACGACGAGAAGGCGGTCGGCAGGATCCTGGCCGACCCCGACACCCACATCTCGCTCAGCGATGCCGGCGCCCATCTCACCTTCTTCTGCGACGCTGGTTTCGGGCTGCACCTGATGGGCCACTGGAGCCGCGACCTCGGCGTGCTCGACCTGCCGCAGGCCGTGCACCGCCTCACCGGCCAGCCGGCGAAGCTCTTCGGCCTCAGCGGACGCGGCCTGCTGCGCGAGGGCTATGCCGCCGACCTGATGCTGTTTGATCCGGCGACGGTGGCGCGCGGGCCGAAGCGCCGCGCCCACGACCTGCCCTCAGGCGCCGCCCGCCTCACGACCTCGGCCGTCGGCCTGCACGGCGTCTGGATCAACGGCGCCAAGACGGCCGATGAGAAGGGTTTCTGCATCGACCGGAGCGCCCGGCCGGGCGAAGTGCTGCGGCGTTTTTCTGCCTAGCCTGGACGGGGTGAAACCGATTGTGATTGCCCTTCGCGGTTGCTAATGAATCCGCGGTAATGGGGGATTGCCGCGTATGATTGCTGCCGATGTCGCCTATGTGAGGCGCTGCCTCGCACAGGGCTGGATCGAGGGTCCTTGCCTCGAACTCGGCGCCGCAATCGCCGAACATTCCTGTCACGCGCTGCTCGAAGGCGCAGGCCTCGAGACCGTGCGTACCGACGTGGCGCCGGGGCCGGGTCTCGGCTTTTGCGTCGACTTCGAAGCGGACGCCGCCGTGGTCGAAGCGGCGAGCGGCGGCCGGCTTTTCCAGACGGTCCTGGTCCTCAACGTCCTCGAACACACTTTCGACCCGGTCCGCGTCCTCGACAATGCGCTGGCGCGGGTGGCGCCCGGCGGCGCCCTGGTCGTCATCACGCCGACGGTGTGGTCCCTCCACTCCTACCCGATCGATTGCTGGCGCCTGAACCCGGACTTCTACGTGGCCTATTGCGTGCGGCGCAGCCTGGAGCTGGTCGAGGGTTCGCTCGAATTCGTCGGCTTCGGACCGGTCGGGCGCGCGAGGGACGGCCAGTTCAAGCTGCCGGCGCCGGGCGTGTCGCCCACCCATCGCGGATGGTCGCGGGTCGTCCACAAGGTCTTCAATACGCTCGGCCGCGGGCATTTCTTCCCATCCCACGTGGCCTGCGGTGCGGTGATGCGAAAGCCGGCGTGACCGGCCTTAGGCGCGCATAGAAATTTCAACCGGAAGTTGTTGGACCCGGAAGATTTGCATTTTATAGTCGGGCAAAAATCTTACAGGGTGGCCGGCCGTGTCACATCGTCTTCTGCTTCTCGTTGCTGCAGCGGCGCTCACCGGCTGCTCGGCTACCGCGGACGTTTACTGCACCGTCGGCGACGCCGACGATCTCTACCCCTTGAACGGAATGGACTGCGTTTGCGGGACACCGGACTTGCCAGGCCAGTCGACGAACATCGCATCAATAATGTGAGGAAGGACAACGTTGATGTTGCCTGTCTCACCGTCGCTCTTGCCCGTAGCCTCGTAAACCAGCACGCGCTTGTTCTCGGCCAGAGACTTCTGAACGTCCATGATGGTGATGCGCACGACGCGGCCATAGTAGGTATCGGTCCTTGTCGAGGTTCCCTTCACGCCATATGTCGGTGGCGTGTAGGTCGACGCGGTGACCGGAGTATTGCCCACGTAGCCGGTTGTATATGAAGTGCCGCCGCTGCTGGTCTGGCCGTAGTCGACGTAGGAGGACGTTACCGGGCGCCCGCTATCGATTGCATAGTCGAGAGACACCGCGTAGTCGGCGGCTCTCGCGCTCTGCACACGGCGCAAGCCTTTCGATTCGAGTTTCTGCGCCACGAGGTTGCTGTACGTCGCCCATTCAAGGCTGCCTTCCTGAGTCTTGCTGGGCATTATGATGAAGGTTTTCCCCTGCGGTGATGATTGGGCAAACGTGTGAAACGGCGTCACCACCGTCTCTACCCTCGCGCAAGCGAGCATGAGAAACATCAGCGCGATTGCGCCGGCTCCGCGCAGCAGTCGCAAAATTTATCCCCCCCCAATTTTGGGATGAGGTTAGATTTCGATTAGTGCCGTGTGAAGTAGAATTTCCGCGCTGACATCGGTGAAAGGGCCCGCTCCTTCTCCGTCCTCGTCGATTGGAAGCGCTGGGGCCGCGCGCTCTCTGTGCGGGCGGGCGACAGCAACAGGAAGGCACATCCTGTGATGGCAAGAGGTCCTGTGAATATTCAGCCTGATTGAACCAACTCAAAGTTGCATATCAGATTGACTCTCTAAAAAATGACATTGACGCCGGACGTCCGGCGCGCAAGCCTGAAACGGTGTCGACCTGATTCGAGCCGTTCCAGTATCCGAAGCTCTGTTGGTCGTGCCCTCAATTTTCCGAGGCGGCCGTTTGCCTGCTTTCCCGCCGCCTCATCATCAGGAGTAAGCGTCGCGTCCCATTGAGCGCGAGGGCCTGTCTGCCCGGGAACCCGCGCCCGAAAGCCTCGGCAACGGGAGAGACGACACCATGAGCGCCTGTCAGGAAGTCCGGACCTGGATCACCAGCACGATCCTCGTTCCCGTCGAACGGCTCATCACGGAATCCCGGGAGTTCTGCCAGGAAATCGGCCAATGGGTCGAAGAGGAGATCACCCGCCCGGTCGAGCGCTGGATCGAAAAGGTGGAGAAGGTCTGCCGCGACCTGCCATGGCCACTGAGCTGGCTCTGCGACCTGGTGACGGTTGTCGTGAAGATCGTTGAATGGGTGGTCGAAACCGTCCTGAAGTGGGTGGTCACGATCGTCTGCCAGGTGGTGGCATTCGTCGTCGGCATTGTCGTCGAGTTCGTGCTCAAGGTCGTCGGCTGGTTGGTCTCGTTCGTCGTCTGCCTGTTCTCGGATTTCTGGTCGGCGCTCAAATCCATCTACGACCTGTGGATGATCATCGTCGACGCGATCGCCGATATCTTCGATTTCATCGGCGTTCTGTTCGACGACATCGTCGGCATACTGGATGACTTCGAACGCCTCCTCGACTCGCTTGCGGAAACGCTCGGCTGGCTGGGCGTCGTCCTGGGACTCGTCAAGGGCATCGTGGGATTCGTCCGGCGCCTCGTGGAGCTGGTCCGCGATATCGTCGCCGGGATCGGCGATCTCATCGAGGGCATCCTCTCGCTCAACCTCTGCAAGATCCTGCGCGCCCTCGCCGATGTCGGCATGGGCATCGTCAGGGCCGTCCTGGAGCTCCTGCTGCCGGCCCTGGGGTGGTTGATCGGCGGGCTGCCCGGACTGCTGATCGGCCTCGGCATCAAGCTGCTGGGGGCAATGATTGCCGGCGTGCGGGATACCGTCGTCCTCAAGCAGGGCGAAGACATCATCCGCGACAAGATCAACGCGGCCTTCGGCGCCGGCAGCGAGCGCGCCAACCGGTCGATCGACAAGCTGCACCTCAATACCCGCATCGCCGGCCTGCCCTTCCAGGCCGACGCCCGGCGGATGTTCCTGAGCAGCCGGTCGCGGGAACTCGATCTTCGCGACCTGCACAACAGGGGCGTCGTCGATCTCTACGCGCTCGCGGGCTACATATCGTCCTGCAAGGACGGCTTCAACGAAACCGATGGCGAGGTCGTCTACGCCGGAACCGAGACCCGCGTGGCGATCGTCGACATCGATGCCTTCCTGGCCGATGGACCCGACGCCGTCGCGGAATTCCATGTCTTCCCCATGACCAGGGCGAAGTTCCGCATGCACCTCGAGGTGGCGCGCAAGAAGGCGCGTTTCCTCGGCATCCAGGTGAACTACAAGTCGATCGGCTCGTTCCGCGCGACGACCGCCGACTGGATCCCCCTGGCCTCGACCGAGCAGGATGGCACCGTCCAGCGGGAACTTCTGAGGACGGTATTCGGCCGGCAGGGCAACGGACAGGACAACCTGTCGGTCCTGCCGTCGGTGGCGCATTTCCACTACATCAAGCTGATCTCGTCGGCAGGCGCCGACCCCCGCGAGCATTTCGGCCTGACCTCGTGGTTCAGGCCGTCGAGCGGAAGTCGCGGTCCAAGCGGCGTAACCTATCGCACGCGATCGCCGGAATGGGTGCTGCGCTGGGTGCTGATCCACGAGATGGGGCATTACTGGGGCGTCAATCACAACGCCGGCGTGAGGGCGCTCGACGAGATCATGTACACGCCGGCCGACGGTGTCGCCGTTTCGGCATCCGCCGCATTCGAGTACCTGGCGCTCGGCGGCGAAGCGCGCTTCACGCTGGGCGACGTCGGCGACGCCTGGACCTGGATCACCGGCGACGGCGCCGACTCGCTGTTGCCGTGACGCCATGAACCTTGCCGTGGAGTCGCCTGCCGACCTCGGGCGCCTGCGGACGATGGCGGGGCGGAGCGGTATCCGCAGCATCTCCGTGCCGGTGGTGGATCGGCACTCTCCAGGTCACGACCGGATGCTCGAACTTTCCAGGGCGATCAACCGCGACCTCAATGTCTGCGGCTGCATCCCGGCCGCCATTGCGGTCGCCGTCGGCCTCGGCGCCTATGTCGCCGCCGCCCTGTACATGCCCGCGAACTTGCCGGAGTCCCTTGCCGAAAGGATCGCCGTTGGCTTCGGCGTCGCCCTCGGCATCGCCGCCGTCACCAAGGTGACGGCGATGCTCGTCGCGACGGTTCGGCTGAACAGGAACATCACACGCCTGACCGGCGTCATTGCCAGCGCGCGCTAGGGCCGGCGCGCGCTAGGGCCAGCGCGTCACCTTGCGCGCGGCGGCGCCCAGCGCGTTGTCGAGCTCGTTGCGCGTGGCGTCCGCGTCGCCCCGGTACGGCGTCATGTAGACCACCATGTTGACGTCAAGCGCACTCAGGCGCACCGCGAAGGTCGCGTAGGAAGTGTTGAGGTGCCCATCGAACGCATTGTCCAATGTGAAGACCCAACCTCCCCAGTGCCAGAAGTTGCCGCCGCCGGGCGTCGGCCGCACCATCGTGCCGAGGCCGTAATGGACGCCGCCGCCCATCTGCTTGCCGTCCGGCGACATCATCCAGCGCCGCGCCGACGGGCCAATCACGGGGTTTTTCGCTTGATTGTTCGCGGCGAAGGCCTGGTAGAAGCGGCCGTAGTCGCCGAGCGGCATGCGCCAACCGCCGTAGCTCGCGAGGATGCGCCACTCGGGATCGAGCGCTGCGCCGCGGACTCCGAGCGGCGTCAGCACGGTGTTGCGACAGTAGCTCTCGTAGCCCTGTCCGCTCACCTCCTCGATCACGGCGCCCAGCATCAGGTAGGTGGCGTTGGTGTAGGCATAGCGTTCGCCGGGCGCCAGCGGCAGGCGGCCGCGCAGCAGCCATTTCATCTGCTCGTCGAACGAGGGCCTGGTCGCGGTGGCGGTCCGCAGATAGGTGGCGAGCCGACCGGTCACCGGATCGCCATCACTGCGGTCGAAGCCCGCACGATGGACCAGCAGCTGGCCGATCGTGATGCCCGGCATCCGGGGATCGGCCGGCGCGCCGAGGCGGGCGAAGGTGCGGGCCAGCGCCTGCGACAGCGGCGTGTCGAAGGCGAGCTTGCCGCGGTCGATCAGGCCCGCGACGCAGACGCCGGTCACGGCCTTGGAGAGGCTGGCCAGTGGCACGGCGTTGCCCACCGCCTCGCCGCCCATCACGGCCTGGTGCACGAGGCGGCCGCCGTGCGTCACCGCGAGGCCGCCGGTCGTGCGGCCCGACTTGACCATCCAGCCGCGCCAGGCCGCCTCGATGTCGGCCACGGTCTCGGCCTGCGCCGGCACCGCGGCAGCCGCCAGCAGCAGGGCCAAAATCAGGACGGGAAAGCGCATTGCAGAAAGCCTCCGGGGGCGGGTAAAAGCGGCTCCAGCAAAGAGGATACACCGGCATGGCCGTCCAATACTTCGCCAAGGTCTCCGCGACCGACCACGAAAAGCTCCAGAAGCTGGTAAAACACTACCCTGCCTCCTCCTATGCCGATTGGCACCTGAAGGAAGCGGCGCGGATGGCGGAGTGGCGGGCCCGGCGGCATTCCATCCAGATGGTGCCGGTCACGCCGGAGGAGTTCGTGGCCTTTTGCGAGCGCACCGGCGCGCCGTGCGACATCATCACCTTCAAGGCCTTCATCTGCCGCTGACGGCGACGCAACCCAGGGCCCCCCATTGCCGTTGAGCCGCCATGAGGCGGCTTACGGGACTCGTCCTGGTACTTGTCGGCATGCTGGGGGGATGCTCGGCGGACCCCTATTCGCCCTACGACTTCAAACGTGTTCCCGGATACACGCCTTCAGGAGGGATATCCGCGCCGGCGAAGGTGACGAACCTGCCGCTGGACTCATCTCACCGGCCGTGAGCGACCTGCAGCCGCTTTTCCTGCGAGCGGCTCCATAGCGAGAGGCCGAAGCAGGCGAACCAGTAGATGGCGCCGGCGAAGACATAGGCTTCCATGTTCATGCCGACCCACGCCGGATCGGCCAGCGCTGCCTGGGCAATGCCCAACAGGTCGAAGATCGACACGATCAGCACCAGGGTCGTGCTCTTGAACAGCGAGATGAATTCGTTGGTCATGGCCGGCAGCGAGATTCTAAGCGCCTGGGGCAGCACGATCATGCGCGTGATGCGCCAGTAGCCCAGGCCCAGCGCCTGCGCCGCCTCGGTCTGGCCTTCGGGCAGCGCCTGCAGGCCGCCGCGCACGGCTTCGGCCATGTAGGCCGCGATCACGAAGGCAAGCCCGATCACCGCACGCGCCAGCCGATCGACGTTGAAGCCGGTCGGCATGATCAGCGGCAGCAGCAGCGAGGCCAGGAAAATCACGGTGATGATCGGCACGCCGCGCCAGAATTCGATGAACACCACCGAGGCGAAGCGGATCAGCGGCAGGCGCGAGCGCCGACCCAGCGCCAGCAGGATGCCGAGGGGCACCGCGATCAGCCCGGCGTAGATGGCGAGGAAGAGCGTCAGCATCAGCCCGCCCCATTCGCGCGTCTCGACGATTTTGAGACCAAAGCCGCCGTACAGCAGCCAGATGCCGAAGACCGGCAGGACAAGGACGGCTGCGATCGCCAGCGCCTTGCGCCGCGGCAGCCGCCGCCACGACAGCGCGAGGCCCGCGAACAGCACCAGCAGGCCTAAAAGGTCGACGCGCCAGCGCTCAGGCACGGGATACTGGCCGTACATGAACTGCGCGAAGCGGGCGCGGATGAAGACCCAGCAGGCGCCCGAGCTGGTGCAGTCCTCGCGCGACGCGCCGTTCCAGTTGGCCTCGATCAGCAGCCATTGCACCAGCGGCACCGAGATGCGCCACACGACATAGAGGCAGAGCAGCGACACCACCGTGTCGAGCCAGGTCGCGAACAGGCGTTGCCGCAGGACGGCGAGCCAGCCGGGCAGCGGAGGTGCGGCGGTCTTCACCTGGTCACCGCGGTGCGCGTCATCGCGTCACCAATTTATGGCGCGCGTTGTACCAGTTCATGAAGACCGACACGGCAAGGCCGATGGTGAGATAGATGCCGAGCGTGATGGCGATGATCTCGATCGCCTGGCCGGTGGCGACCAGTGCCGAGCCCATGAACACCGCCACGATCTCGGGGTAGGCGATGGCCGCGCCAAACGAGGAATTCTTGATCAGGTTGAGATACTGGCTGGTGATCGGCGGGATGATCACCGGCATCGCCTGCGGGATCACCACCAGCCGCACGATGCGGCCTTGCGTCAGGCCGAGCGCCCGCGCGGCATCGATCTGGCCCTGGCGCACCGATTGGATGCCGCCGCGCACGACCTCGGCGATGAAGCCCGCGGTGTAGGTCGAGAGCGCCATGAACAGCGCCACGAACTCCGGCACCAGCACGAAGCCCACGATCCACACCGGGAAGTCCTGGCCGGTCCTGGCCTGCCGCGCCCGGGCCCAGCGCGCGAGGCCGATCTGGACGGCGACCAGCACGAGGATCGCCAGCAGCGCCAGATGGAAGCCCGAGACGTCGTTGGGCGTCGGGATCGAGAGGCCGCGGCGGTTGAGGAAGACCACGCCCAGGAAGTCGAAGCTTTCCTTCGGCGTCGGCAGCGCCGCCAGCACGCCGAAGTACCAGAACAGCACAAAGAACAGCAGCGGGATGTTTCTGACGAACTCGATGTAGACCGCGGCCAGGGTCGAGAGCAGCCAGTTGTGCGAGAGCCGCATCATCCCGACGGTGAAGCCGATCACGGTGGCCAGGAAGATCGACGCGACCGAGACCAGGATCGTGTTGACGATGCCGGTCCACAGCAGCGCCCAGATCGTGTCACTGGGCTTGTAGCCCGTGAGGTTGAACGGCACTTCGATGCCGGAATCGCGCCACAGGAAGTTGAAGCCCGACGCGATGCCGGCCTTCACCATATTGTCCGACGCGTTCTTGACGAAGAACACCACGACCGCGATCAGCGCGATCGTGGCCATCACCTGCCAGAAGATGTCGCGAACCTTGCGGTCGCGGAGGAAGGCCTTCATTGCTGGGAGCGCGCCACTCCAGTGGCGCATCTTTTCAAGAGCATGGGCGCCACGGAGTGGCGCGCTCCCAGCAAAGAATCACTGGAACGGCGGCGTGAACAGGAGACCGCCCTTGGTCCACAGCGCGTTGGCGCCGCGCGCCAGCTTCAGCGGCGAGCCCATGCCGACGGTGCGCTCGTAGCTCTCGCCGTAATTGCCAACCTGCTTGATCAGGTTAAAAGCCCAGTCGTCCGACAGGCCCATCATGGCGCCGAACTTGCCATCGACGCCCAGCAGGCGGCGGACCTCGGCGCTCGTGGACTTGGCCTTCATCTCGTCGACGTTCTTGGAGGTGACGCCCAGCGCTTCGGCGGCGATCTGCGCGTTCAGCACCCAGCGCACGATCAGCTGCCAGCGCTCGTCGCCCCAGCGCGTCACCGGACCCTGCGGATCGTTGGAGATGATCTCGGTCAGGATCTGGTGCTCGGCCGGATCCTTGAACTTGATGCGCTGGCCCGCGAGCGCGCCGATGCCGGCGGTGTAGGCGTCGCAGCGGCCCTGGTCGTAGGCCGAGATGGCATCGTCGTTCTTCTGGAAGTTGATGATGGTGACTTTCAGGTTGCGCTCGCGGAACCAGTCAGCCGCCATCTTCTCCTCGGTCGAACCGGCGGCGACGCAGATCGTGGCGTCGGCGAGATCCTTCACCGCGGCGACCTTGGCCTTGGTGCGGACCACGAAGGTCTGGCCCTCGTAGAAATTGATGCCCTGGAAGTTCACGCCGAGCGTGGCGTTGCGCGAAAAGGTGATGGTGGTGTTGCGCGACAGCAGATCGACCTGGCCG
>JAUXRT010000228.1 GCA_030681635.1 Reyranella sp. | reverse complement strand
CCGCAGGCGGTGCAGGACCAGGAACGATCGGCCGGCGCCACGGCGGCGCGGGCCAGCCACTCGTGCAGCTTGGCCTGGTCGGCGTTGGCGCGTTCCTCGACCTCGGCCATCAGACGGCAGACGCGGACCGGCGGTGAGGTGCCGCCCGCCGTCTCGAGCTGGCGCCGTGCCTCGCCCCACAGGCCGGCGTCGAGCGAGGCCTTGGCCAGGGCGAGGTGGCTTTCGATGTCGTCGGCATTGCGCGTCACCAGCCGGCGGACGACGCCGATGCGCTTCAGCGGCTCGGACTCGCCCGAGGCTTTGAGATAAAGCTCGGCCAGGTCGGGATGCGGCGCCACGGCCCAGCCGCGCTCCAGCGTCTTGGCCGCACGCTTGGCATCGCCGGCCTTGATCTGCAGCTCGGCCAGCCGCGCGGTCGCCGCGATGCGTTCCGGCGCCAGGCCGAAGGCCTCGCGGGCCAGCACCTGGGCGTCGGTATCGCGCCCAGCGCGCTCGGCCTCGCGGCTGCGCTCGACCAGCAGCAGCGCTTTTAGCGCGCGGCCCTTGTCGGCGGCGACGACCTTGCGGCGGATGCCCGAGTCCAGCGTCTCTTGCGCTGCCTTCCACTGGCCGGCCTGGGCCTGCATGTCGAACAGCGAATGCACGACCCAGGGAGTCTGCGGCCGGAGCGTGAAGGCGCGCTCGGCATAGGCCAGTGCCTTGGTCTGGTCGCCGTCGCGCAGCGACTGGCCGATCAGCCCGCGCAGGCCGAGGAAGGCCATCTGGTCGTCTTTTAGCATGGCGTCGAACGCCCGCCGGGCGCCGTCGCGATCGCCGGTGAGCTGGGCCGCCTGCGCCGACAGCAGCAAGGTGAGCGCGGGCTCGGCCAGAAGTTGCTCGGCCTTGCGCGCGTGCTTCTGCGCCTCGGCGCCGTCGCCGGCCGCGACCGCGGCCAAGCCTTGCGTCAGTTCGCGATAGCCGCGCTGGCGGCGGCTCTCGCCCCAGCCTTCGAGCAGGGCGCCAGGCGCACCGACGATCCAGCGATAGAGCAGCCAGGCCGCCACGCCGACCAGGATCAGCACGATGATGGCGATCAGCACCACGCCGACATTGGTGTCGAGCCGCCAGCCCTGCCATTCGGCGGTGAGCGTGCCCGGCCGCTCGGCCAGCCACACCGCGCCCAGCATCGCGGCAGCCGCGATGGCGAACCAGAACAGGATGCGCAGCGTGGTCATCGATATTTACCGCGCAGCGCCAAGCAGGGTGACGGCGTGCGACGAGAGCTGGTCGACCGCGCGCTTGGCCGCCAGATGCGCTTCGGCGCGCGCCAGCCAGGCCGACGTGGCCTTGGCGGTCTGCGGCGGCAGCGACTTCACGAGATCGACGGCCTTGGCGAGATCGCCGGCTTCGAGCGCCGCTTCGGCGCGCGCCAGCTTGGCCTCGACTGCGTCGCCCGGGACGTCGGCGCCAACACGGCGCAGCGACACCAGGCCCTTGATCTTGCCCAGCAGGCGCTCGCCGAAGGAATCGTCGGCCAGGTCGTCGGCCAGCGCCGCCTTGGCGACGGCGGGAAAGCCTGCAGCCAGCGACACGCGCGAGGCGACGCCGGTCTGGGCATGGGGCTGCAGCGCCGCGATGATCTCAGCAAGCTTGGCATCGCCCTGTGCCAATGGCGCCAGCAGGCCGAGTTCCGGGGCGAAGGGCAGGCCCGACTCAAGGGCCGAGCTGATCCGCGCGGCCACGCCGACCACGGCCGACGCCCGCGCGGCGCCGAGCGCCTTCTTCTCGCCGGCGCCCACCGCGCTCGTCTCGGCGCGCGCCTTGTCGACGGCGTCGGCCAGCGCCTTGGCCTGCTCGCGCTGGCGCGCGGCCTCGTCCTTCTGGCCGGCCATCGCCTGGTCGAGTGTCTGCAGCGCCCCGCGCAGGGTCGCGATCTCGAGGCGAAGGGCGGCGATGTCGGTGTCGCCGGCCGGCGGCGCCACGGGCGCGGGTGCCGGGGCTGCAGCTGCGGGCGCAGAGGGGGCGGCGGGCCGGTTCTCCAGCGCCGCGACCTGGCGGCGCAGCTCGGCAATGGCGGGATCGGGCGCGGCGGCCGGACGCTCGGCGGCGGTGGCCGAGAGCGCGCGCACGCGCTTCTCGAGATCGTCGATGCGTGCTGAGAGATCGCGCCGGGAGGTTTCTACCGCGGCATTGGCCACCGCGGTGGCATCGGCGCGCACGGCCTGCAGGTCGATCGCCGGTGTCGGCGCGGCAGCAATTCCTTGGCCGCGCCACATCGCGCGGATTTCTTCCGGCCAGAACGGCAGCGAGATCATCGCACCGGCCAGCACCAGCAGGGCGGCGACGACGCCGGTGATGAAGGCACCGAACACGCCGAGGCCGCGCCGGCCCATGACGGATGTGGGCGTGACCGGCGGTGATGGCGCGGCGCCCTCGGGCGAGGACGGCGCAGGGGAGGGGGTGTCGCTCATCGTCAGCGCTCCTTGTACGCCGGCTTCGGCCAGCCGGTCGATCTCATCCAGCACGGCCTGGCGGGTCGGTCGTGCCGCGGCGACGGCCGCCTTGAAAGGCAGGGCTGCCAGGGGGGCGAGAGCCGCGGGGCTGATGGCAATCGCCGTCACACCCCGGAGCGAGTCGGCCAGGCCGGCGTCGGTGGCCATCCGGACGAACACGGAAGCGGCGCGGGGCGACAGGAACGTCGCGGCATCGAGCGCGCGGGCTTCGAGTGCGGCCCGCGCCGACTCGGGCAGCGCGCCTTCCTCGCGGGCATCGTAGAGGACGAAGCGATGGACCTTGAACCCGTCGGGCGCGAGCGTCTGCGAGAGATCGAGCGCGATGTCGGCGCCCGAGACATGAACCAGCGGGCCCTTCGCGGGATCGAGGCCGCGGCGCACCAGCTCGGCCAGGGCCACGCCGTCGCCCGCCGCCGAGACGACGGCGGCGAAGCCCAGGCCTTCGGCCGTCGAGGCCGTCGTGTCGCCGACCGCGAGGATCGGCTTGGCGCGCTGATCGCTCGCTTCCGCCAGCGCGCGCGCACCGTTGGCGCTGGTCAGCAGCACGGCCTGGCAGGTCGCCAGGGTCTCGGTGAAGTCGGGCGGCGGCCGCAGGAATTCCAGCCGGAACAGCGGCGCGATGACGGCCGCGTGACCGCGTTCGATCAACGCCGTCGCCAGCGCCGTCGCCTCGCGTTCGGGCCGGGTGATCAGGACGCGCATGCGCTCTCCGTAGCCGGGGCTCACCGCCGACGCAACGGCAGACAGGCTAGAGAAGGACCACGCCCTCGATCGCCAGGAGTTGACGCTTGGTGGGCAGGCCGCGGCCGCCCGAGAAGCCGCCTTCCCTGCCGCCGGCGGCCAGCACGCGGTGGCACGGCACGATGATGGGAATGGGATTGCGCCCGCACGCCATGCCGACGGCGCGCGGCCCCGAGCCCAGCGCGACGGCCATGCCGCCATAGGTCGCAGTCTCGCCGAACGGGATGTCGCACATCATCGCCCACACCCGCTTCTGGTGGTCGGTGCCGCGGGCTAGGACCGGCAAGTCGAAACGGTGGAGCTTGCGCCTGAAATAGCGGTCGAGCTGGCGCATTGCTTCCTTCAGCACCGCGTTTGGTGCTTCCTCGGCGGCCCGCTCGCCCGGGCCCGCCCAGCGCACCGAGGTCACGCAATCGTCATCGGCGCCCAGCGCCAGCCGGCCGACCGGGCTCTCCATGTAACAAATGGACATGCGGGAAACGTAGCGTCGGCCTCAGGTATTTGCCAACATGGCCCCGATGTCAGGGGGGGACAAAATCAGAGGCTTGGGGCCTGGACGACGCGCGCTGCTCGGCGGTGCCGCGGCGCTTTGGCCGACGCTTGCCTTTGGGCAGCAGCCGGCGCCACCGCAACCGTCGCCTCCAACCGGGCCGCGCCGGTCGCCGCCGGCCGAACCCGGGCTGCCGCCTGTCGTGTTTGTGCACGGCAACGGCGATTCCAGCGCGCTCTGGATCAACAACATCTGGCGCTTCGAAGCCAACGGCTATCGCCGCAACCAGCTCTTCGCCATCGACTTCGCCTATCCCAGCGCCCGCAGCGACGATTCCAAGCCGCAGCCGTTCAGGTCCTCGACCGACGACCAGATGAAGGAGCTGGCGGCCTTCGTGACCCAGGTCCGCGCCGCCACGCGCCGCCGGCGGGTGGCGCTGGTCGCCTCGTCGCGCGGCGGCAACACGGTGCGCAACTACCTGAAGAACGGCGGCGCCGAATTCGTCAGCCATGCCGTGCTGTGCGGCACGCCGAACAAGGGCATCGTGATCTCCGAGACGCTGCTGGCCGGCAGCGAATTCAACGGTGCCTTCCCCTTCCTCAAGGGCCTCAATGCCGGATCGGACGACCTCATCCCCGGCGTCGAGATGATGGCGATCCGCTCCGACAAGAACGACAAGTACGCCCAGCCCGACGGCCGTTTTGTCGGGGCGCCGGGCAAGCCGACCGGCGTCGGCTATGACGCGGCCGAGCTGCGCGGCGCCAAGAACGTGACGCTCGACGGGCTCGACCATCGCGAGGTAGCGTTCCACAAGCTCGCCTTCGCCGCCATGTACGAGCACATCGCGGGCAAGCCGCCGGCCAGCATGTTCATCGCCCAGGAGCCGCTGCCGGTCCTGAACGGCAAGGTCACCGGCATTGCCGGCGGCCTCTACACCAACATCGCCGTCTCCGGCGCCGAGGTCGAGATCTACGAGGTCGACGCCAAGACCGGCGAACGCAAGAGCGCGGTGGCGGTGCATCGCAAGACGACCGGCGAGGACGGCATGTGGGGCCCTTACATCGGGCGCTCCGACATGAACTACGAATTCGTGCTGCGCATGTCGGCGCAGCCGGTGACCCACACCTACCGTTCGCCGTTCCTGCGCTCGAGCGACGTGGTCCATCTGCGGCCGGCGCAGTTCGGCAAGGGTGATGAGGGCGCGGGCGCGATCGTTTCGATGAGCCGGCCGCGCGGCTATTTCGGCGTCGGCCGCGACAAGTTCTCGCTCGACGGCAAGGTGCCCTCGGGCATCAACGACGGCGTGCCCGGCGCCTCGATCGGCAAGCTCACCTTCGACACCCAGCCGCGTACGGTGATGGCGGTGCTGAACAACGAGACCATCCCGACGCGGACCTGGCCCGCCAAGGACAATCATCTGGTGATCGCCGAGTTCCTGAACTGACGATCCATCGGTAGCCCACCCTTCGAGACGCATCGCTTCGGGGCATTCACATGCCCCTGTCGCGATGCTCCTCAGGGTGAGGTCTAACCGGAAGGCCTCACCCTGAGGAGCGGCCCGCAGGGCCGCGTCTCGAAGGGTGGGCAACAGTCTCAGTCCTCATACCGGTATTTGAAATCGCAATGACTGGCGCCGCCCATGATGGTCTGCGTGCGCTCGAGCTTCAGCTTGGGATCGTAGCCCTCGCAGAAGGCGCCGTCGCGATTGCACGACAGCAGCGCGCCGATCTCGCCCAGGCCCATTTCCTTGTAAGTCTCGGCGTAGCGGCAGCGTGTGACGTTGAAGGTGAAGGTGGTGTCGGTCTGCTCCTTGACCTCGATCTCCAGCGATCCGCCCTTGGTCCAGAGGTGCTGGATATCCTGGAACGACTTGAGTGACGTGCCTCCGGGGACCGATGCCGCGAAGGTACGGGCCTGTTCGATCGCCGAGCGGCGAACCGATTCGGAGACGGTCTGGCGGGCGACGGCCTCGCCGTGGCTCGCCTTCAGGGTCTCGTAGACCTCTTTCAGGATCTCGGCCTCGATCCGGCGCTTGTCGAGCATCGACAGGCCATCAGGATGAGGGGCGGGCTGGGGGGCCGTCTTGACGGGAGATTGGCTCACGGGCTGCCTCCGGGCTGGATTTTCAAGCTTAGCGCGGCGCCGGCATCTTGACATCGGGGGGTGGCGATGAAATATCCGCCCCATCATGAAGTCGTTCGCCTTCCTCCGGTCGCGACGTCGCCGCTTTGAAAAGCGGCTCGATAACGCGCGCGCATAACAAACGCGCCGTATCGTGAAGCCGCTGGAGAGGATCAGGCGGCTTCCCATTTTCCTTCTTCTCCAGTCGGCCAGTTTTCAAAGGCCCTGAATCCGAGAGAAAGAAGACCATGACCACGAACAAGACCAAAGTTTTCATCGACGGCCAGCACGGCACCACCGG
>JAUXRT010000073.1 GCA_030681635.1 Reyranella sp. | reverse complement strand
CACATCCTGCCCAACGTGCTCAACACCTTCATGGTCCTGGTCACGCTCAACATCGGCGTCGTGATCATCGCCGAGGCGACGCTCTCCTTCCTCGGTGCCGGCATCCCGCCGCCGACGCCGACCTGGGGCCTGATGATCTCCGAGGGGCGCGGGCGCATCGCCGAAGCCTGGTGGGTGGCGCTGATCCCGGGCATCGCCATCACGCTGATGGTGCTGTCGGTCAACCTGTTCGGCGATTGGCTGCGCGACCGGCTCGACCCGAGGCTGCGCCAGCTATGAAGCCCGACATGAGAGGCGAGACCGTTCTCGAGGTCCGCGACCTGCACACCCATTTCTTCCTGCGCCGCGGCGTCGTGAAGGCGGTCGACGGCGTGAGCTTCTCGCTGCGGCGTGGCGAGGTGCTGGGCCTGGTGGGTGAATCCGGATGCGGCAAGAGCCTCACGGCGCTGTCGCTGATGCGTCTGCTGCCCAAGGGCGGCGCCCAGACCATCAAGGGCGAGGTGCTGCTTAACGGTGAGAATATCCTGGAGCGCACACCGGCGGAGATGCGCGAGATCCGCGGGCGGCGGATCTCGATGGTGCTGCAGGACCCACAGACCTCGCTCAATCCAGTCTTCTCGATCGGCGACCAGTTGCGCGAGGCGATCGAGCGCCGCAAGCGCGCCCCGAACACCGAGATCATGAAGGAGGCGGTGGAAGCGCTCCGCCGCGTCGACATCGCGGCACCGGAACAGCGCATCGGCCAGTATCCGCACCAGTTGAGCGGCGGCATGAAGCAGCGTGTGGTGGGCGCCATTGCCATCAGCGGCGAGCCGGGCGTGTTGATCGCCGACGAGCCGACCACCGCGCTCGATGTCACGATCCAGCTTCAGTACCTGAAATTGCTAAAACGCCTGCAGGCCGAGACCGGCATGGCGATCCTGTTCATCACCCACGATTTCGGCGTCGTCGGCCGCATGTGCGACCGCGTGGCGGTGATGTACGCCGGCCGCATCGTCGAGTGCGGCCCTGTGCGGCAGATCTTCGAGGCGCCCCAGCATCCCTATACGCGGGCGCTGATCGCCTCGGTGCCCAAGATGACCGGTCCGATCGGCCGGCTCACCACGATTGAGGGTCAGCCGCCGTCGCTGATGGACCTGCCGGTGGGCTGCCGCTTTGCCTCGCGCTGTCCTCTTGTCGAGCAACGTTGTCTGGACGCCTATCCCGCCGAGGTTCGCGTGGGAGACGCGCATACCGCCGACTGCTGGAAGGTTACGCCGGCATGAGTGAGGGCCAGCCGCTGTTGCGCGTCGAGGGCGTGCGCAAGCATTTCGCCTTCACCAAGGGTGTCCTGTTCGCCAAGACGCTGGGTCACGTCAAGGCGGTGGACGACGTGTCGTTCGACATAAGGGCCGGCGAGACGCTCGGCCTGGTGGGCGAGTCGGGCTGCGGCAAGACCACGACGTCGCGCATGATCCTCAATCTCGAGGAGCCCACCGAGGGCCGTATCCTGCTCGAAGGCGAGCCGATTCATGCCCTGAAAGGCGAGGCGCTCAAGGCCTACCGCGCCAAGGTGCAGGCGGTGTTCCAGGATCCCTGGTCGTCGCTCAACCCGCGCATGAAGGTGGGCCGCACCATCGCCGAATCGCTGATCGTCAATGCCTGGGGGGACAAGGCGAGGATCGACGAGCGGGTGCGTGAACTCCTGGTCCAAGTCGGCCTGCGGCCGGAACAGGCGCAGCAGTATCCACACGAGTTCAGTGGCGGCCAGCGCCAGCGCGTGGCGCTCGCCGCGGCGCTCGCGTCGCAGCCCAAGCTGATCGTGCTCGACGAGCCGGTGTCGGCGCTGGACGTATCGATCCGCGCCCAGATGATGAACCTGCTGAAGGACATCCAGGCGCAGGACGACGTGGCCTATCTGCTGGTGGCCCATGATCTCGCCACCGTGCGCCATATGGCCGACCATACGGTGGTGATGTATCTCGGCAAGATCGTCGAGAAGGCGCCGACCGCTTCCCTGTTCGACGATGTCCGCCATCCCTATACCAAGGCCCTGTTCTCGGCCGTCCTGGTGGCCTGGCCGGGGCGGGGCGAGGAGGAGGTCGAACTCAAGGGCGAGGTGCCGTCGCCGCTCAACCCGCCGTCCGGCTGCCGCTTCCATACGCGCTGTCCTTATGTCATGCCGCATTGTTCGCAGGAGGAGCCTGCGTTGCGCGAGGTCTCGCCTGGTCACTTCGTCGCCTGTTACCTGTTCGAATAGGAGAAAGCGTCAATGTCCGCACCACACGGCCCCCTGCAGGGCGTAAAAGTCGTCTCCTGCTCGACGGCACAAGCCGGTACCGTGCCCTGGATGCTGATGGCCGACCTCGGCGCCGACGTGATCAAGATCGAAGTGCCGGAGGGCGGCGACGGCTCGCGCTACATGACGGTATTGCCGGGCAAGGGCAGCACCTTCTTCGAGACCAACAATCGCGGCGTGAAGAGCGTCACCCTGAACCTCAAGACGCCCGAGGGCCGCGCCATCCTGCACAAGCTCGTGGCGAAGGCCGACATCTTCGGCCAGAACTTCCGCCCAGGTGCCGCAGAAAAGAACGGTTTCGGCTACGAGGAACTTCGCAAGCACAACCCCAAGCTGGTCTACGTCTCGATCTCGGGCTACGGCACCAGGGGGCCGAACGGCCACCTGCCCGGCACCGATTCGATGGCGCAGGCGCTGGGCGGCATCGCCGAGGCCTACTCCATGCCGGGCCAGAAGATGCGCACCGGCATCGCGTCGGTCGCCGACGAGTCCACCGCCATGCTGGCCTTCGGCGGCGCGCTCGCGGCTCTCACTCATGCCCGGACCACCGGCCAGGGCCAGAAGATCGAGCTCTCGCTTCTGGGCTCGCTGGTCCGGCTGATGGGCTGGACCTTCACTACCACGATGTGGCGCAACGAGAACCCCGTGACCGGCCAGGCGCGGATCACCGGCACGGCACAGCGCCCCGGCATCAGCGCGAGCTTCAACGACCGCGACGGCAAGCCGCTGGTGTTCCAGCTCACCGGGCCGGAGAACTGGAGCGACGCCATGACGGCGCTGGGCTTCCTTCCCCGGCTGAAGGAGGCCGGCTTCGAGAATCTCGGCGTCATCATCGACAACGAGGCCAAGCGCGCCGAGCTGCTGGCACTGCTCGACAGCCTGTTCGCCACCGGCACGCGCGACGACTGGGTGGCAAGGTTGCGTGGCGCCGACATCGTCTCGGCGCCGATCAACACGCTGCTGGAAGCCTCCAACGATCCCGACGTGGTGGCCAACGGCTACGTGACGCATGTCGACCATCCGAAGCACGGCAAGCTGAAAGTGCACGGCACGCCCTGGCAGTTCTCCGAAACCCCGGCCAAGCCCGGAATCGCGCCGGAACTGGGCGAACACAATGACGCGGTACTGGCAGAATTGGGCTTTGGCGCTGCCGAAGTGGCCGATCTGAGGGCGCGAAAGATCATCTGACTGCGGCGACGGCCGGTTAGGGGGCGGCCGTTCAGCGGGCGCAACCATCAGCACCCTCCTGCACCCACTTGACCCACCAGCTCCTCGGGGCGCAGTGAGGGGCAGAATTTCAGACCGGAGGGACTGATGCGTATCGGCCGATCGATGATGTGCGGTCTCGTGGCGCTGACGGCGGGATGCCTGGTGTCGCTTCAAGCCAATGCCCAGACGGTGACAGCCAAGGCGGCCTTGAAGGACGCGGCTGGCAAGGACGTCGGGCGGGTCGACCTTGTCCAGATGCCGACCGGCGTTCTCCTGAAGATGTCGCTGAAGGGTTTCCCTGCGGGCGATCGCGCGTTCCATATCCATGCGGTCGGCAAGTGCGAGCCGCCCTTCACCAGCGCGGGGCCGCACTTCAATCCGGGCAACAAGAAGCACGGCATCGCAGCGGCCGACGGCGCCCATGCCGGCGACATGCCCAACCTGCATATTCCGGCGAGCGGCGAGCTGGTGATCGAGATCGCCAATCCCATGATCTCGCTGGTCAAGGGCCAGCCCAATTCGGTGTTCGATGCCGATGGCTCGGCGATCGTGATTCACGCCGCCGCCGACGACTACAAGAGCGACCCGGCCGGCAATGCCGGCGACCGCATCGCCTGCGGCGTCATCGTCGAGTAGTTGCGCAAATAGAATCTAGGGTGCGCGGGTACTGAGTTCCCGTGCCGTCGCCAGCCGTTCGACGCTGCCCGCTTCGCTGCCGCGTTCGGCCTGATCCTTCGCCGCCACCCGCAGGGCCTGCAGGGCCGTAAGGTCCACCTGGCCGTCCGGTGTGGCGCCGGGCGGATCGGTTGGCGGGGGCTGCCGGGTGAAAGAGCAGGGGGATCGATCGACCTGCCGTGGCGGGCGGCAAGCCGGCGGACCTGTTCCAGACAGCCCTCGGCCGCCGCCGGCCCGGTGCCCAGCGTCAGGAACGCCAAGCCTGTCGCAGCGGCATGGGCACCTGCCCAGGCGGGAAACATCTGCCGCTTCATGAATTAACCCGGCAATCAATCCGGCCTTTCACCTCTTCAACAGCCGTGCTGGTGGGCCGGTTGCCGCCGCCGAGGGGCAGCAGGGGGTGAATGCTATGCCGCAGGGCCGCCATGATGGCGCGCTACGATGTTCCATCCTATTTTTTCCTGTCATGGTCCCCGCCGTCAGCACCTTCTCCTCGCGGTCCGAACGCCTGTCGCCCGTGGCGCTGGCGCTGGCGGTGTTGCTGCATGTGCTGGTGGTGCTGGCGCTGTGGTGGATGTCGATCAACCAGCCCCAACGGGCGCAGATCGAGGAGGCCATAGAAGTCTCGTTCGAGCAGCCGCCACCACCCCCGCCACCGCCGCCCGAGACCAAGCCACCCACGCCCCGGGCGCCGCCCGTCGAACTGGGCCTGCGGCCGCCCGCGCCCGTGACGGCTGATCGGCCGACCCAGGCGTTGCCGTCGCAGCCGCTGACGAAGGCCCCCCCGGCGCCGCCGCCGCCGATGCCGGCCCCGATGTCGCGTGAAGCAACGCGGCTTCCGCTTTCCGAGCCGACTCCACCCGAGCCGCTGCCGCCCAAGCCATTCGACTCAGCGCTTCCCGAGCCGGCGCCGATCCCGGCGCCGCCGCTGCAGTCCCTGCTGGCCCCGCCGGCGCCACCGCCGCCCGCGCCCCGGCCGGAGCTTCGGCCGTCGCCGCTCACGCCCGCACCCCAGCGGAAGCCACCCGCGGGCGAGTCGGCAGAGCCGCCGTCGCCGCACCCCTTCGTCAATCCCGCGGACGCCTACACGCGTGCGCGCGTCGCCGATAACTATCTCTGGCAGGTCGCGCGCAAGCTCGAGGGCTATCGCTACGAGGCCAACGTCCGCGTCAACCGGGGCGTCACCGTGGTGCGGATCGTCATCGCGCGCGACGGCCGGCTGCTCAATGCCAGCATTGCCCGTTCGAGCGGCGTCCCGGAGTTCGACCGCGGCGTCTTGGCCGGCGTGCGCAGCGGTGCGCCCTACACGCCACTGCCGCCCGACATCAAGGGCGCCAGCGCCAGCTTCGATCTGCCGCTGGTCTCCGTCGTCGGGCGGTAGATACGCTCAAACGAAAGGCGCCCGCTGGCGCCTTTCGCTGTCTCGTCGGAAGGTGTTTCTAGAGATCGGCTGCCTTCTTCACGGCCGACTTCACGTCGCCGACGGCCTTCTGCACCTTGCCCTTGGCTTCCTGCAACTTGCCTTCGCCCTTGAGCTCGTGATCGTCGGTGGCCTCGCCGACGCCCTGCTTGATCTTGCCGGCGACCTGGTTGGCGGTACCCTTGATCTTGTCGGTGGTGCTGCTCATGCCACGCTCCTGTGTGTTGAGCCTATCCAACGCAGGTCGCGAGGCGGGGTTGCGGTCGGAATGTCGTAGCCATGCTACGGTGCGCGGCATGTGCGAACTCTTCTGCCTGTCCAGCCGCCATCCCACCCGCGCCACGTTTTCGCTGAAACGCTTTGCCGCTCATGGTGCGCCCGACGGCCGCAATATCGATGGCTGGGGTGTGGCCTTTCATGAGGGCCGCGACATCCGCCTCTACAAGGAGCCGGAGCCGGCAGGCGACAGCCCCTGGGTGACTTTCATCGAGCAGCGCGCACTGTCGACCGGGCTTCTGATCTCCCATATCCGGCGTGCCACCTGCGGCGCCAACTCCCACGCCAACACCCAGCCTTTCGCGCGCGAGCTGGGCGGCCGCATGCACCTCTTCGCGCACAACGGCGGCTTCGACGAGATCGCCGCCAGGTTCGCGACCTCGTCGCATCGATTTCAGCCCGTCGGCGAGACAGATTCGGAAATGGCTTTCTGCCTTCTGCTGGATCGGCTGGCGCCGCTGTGGCAAGGCGCAACCGCTCCGACACTCAAGAAGAGGCTCGCCGTCGTGACCGAATTCGCGGCCGAGATGCGGCCTCTCGGCATCGCCAACTTTCTCTACAGCGACGGTGAGTTCATCTTCGGCCATGGCCATCGCCGCACCCAGGCCGACGGCATCGTGGCGCCGCCGGGCCTGTGGTTCCGTCACCGCCATCGCGGCGCCACGGCGAGTGCGCCTGTGGACTCAGGCGTCGCCATCCACGACCATCACGCGGGCGAGGCGCAAGAGATGGCGCTGCTCGCCAGCGTGCCGGTGACCGCGGGCCATTGGCGGCCGCTCGCCGAGGGCGAGATCGTGGTCGTGGCTGCCGGAGAACTCGTGCCGTCCTGAACGCCGGCTACAGCCCCTGCGCGCCGGCCACGGCGATGGCCTGGCCGGTCACCCACGAGGCGAGCGGCGAGGCCAGGAACAGCGCCACGTTGGCGACCTCTTCCGCGGTGCCCATGCGGCCGAACGGAATCGAGGCCAGCGTATTCTTGTAGATCGGGTCGTTGGCGGTCTTGCGCCGGTCCCAGACGCCACCGGGAAACTCGATCGAGCCCGGCGCGATGCAGTTCACGCGGATGCGGTCCTTGGCGTACATCGCGGCCTGCGTGATCGTGTAATGGATCACCGCCGCCTTGATGGCGCCATAGGGCGGCTGCCGCGCGGCGGGATGAAGCGCCGAGATCGAGGAGATGTTCACCACGCTGCCCTGGCTCTTCTTCAGCGCCGGCAGCGCTTCCTGCGTGGCGTGCACAATCGCCAGCATGTCGACGGCAAGATTGTCGGTCCAGCCCTTGTTGTCGTCCGACGAGCCGAAGGCCGAGGCGTTGTTGATCAGCAGGTCGCAGCCGCCCAGTGCGTCGACGGCCGCGCGCACATAGCCGCGCACGGCATCGCCCTGGGAAAGGTCGGCGCTGGCGGCATGGGCCTTGTGGCCGAGCTTGGCGATCTCCGCGCGCGCAGCCTCGAGCGATCCGGGCTCGCGGGCGCAGATCGAGACGTCGCCGCCGGCGGCCGCGAAGCCCAGCGCGATCGCGCGCCCGATGCCCTTGGAGCCGCCGCACACGATGGCCTTCTTGCCGGTGAAATCGATCTTCATCCCGTCGTCTCCCGCTGTGTTGTGGGGTTCAGTCTAGATCATCGGAAATGCAGGCGTCCCTGTTCTTCGGGGTGATGAGGCGCGCTTGTACCGCTGGTCGGCAGATGAGACGCTGGGCCCAATTACGAAGGAAACGCCCGCATGTCCGAACCGCTTCCCGCGCTCTGCCTGATCGCCATGCCGGGGCGCCGCCGCCGCACCATCGAATTGGCCCAGGAGGCCGAACGCCGCGGATTCGCCGGCATCTACGTGCCGAGCCCGACCGGCGGCATGTCGACCTGCGAGGCGCTGTCGTGGAACACGAGCTCAATCCCCTTCGGCACCGCCATCGCGCCGATCTATCAGCGCACCATGGTCGATTTCGCGCAGAGTGCCGCGATGATGCACGAGATCTCGGGCGGACGGTTTCGTCTCGGCATCGGCATCGCGCACGGGCCGTCCTATGTGCGGATGGGCGTGACGCCGGGCAAGCCGCTGGCCGACACGCGCGCCTTCATCGAGAAATACCGCGCCGAGACCGGGTTCGGTCCGCTGCCGCCGATCCTGGTCGCGGCCTTGCGCAAGAAGATGGTGGCGCTGTCCGGCGAGCTGGCCGAGGGCGTGATCTTCGCCAACGCGTCCCTCTCGCACATGGCCGACTCCCTGGCGGCTCTCCCTGCGGCCAGGCGCAACGACCCCGGCTTCTTCATCGGCAACATGATCCCGACCTGCATCAGCGATGATATCGCGGCCGCCCGGGCGGTGAACCGGCGCACGCTCACCAACTATGCCTTCCTGCCGAACTACCGGAACTACTGGAAGGAAGCCGGCTACATCGAGGAAATGGACGCGATCGAGAAGGCCATCGCCGAGGGACGCCGCGACGACGTGCCGAAGTTTCTCACCGACAAATGGCTCCAGGACAACACGCTGTTCGGGCCGGCGGCGAAGGTCCGCGAGGGCATTGCCGCCTGGCGCGCGGCGGGCGTCCACACGCCGATCCTGGTGCCGTCCTCGGCGGCCGGCAACCAGCTGAAGGCGATCGACGAGGTGTTTGCCGCCTTCGGCTGAGGAACCGGAGCGGGTGCTGCCGCGTTGAGCAGCGATGCCGAGCAATCCCCTGGTCTTCCTGCGGGGCTGGACCCGCGACCCCGTCGCCGTGGGATTGCCGATTGCCAGCAGTTCCTGGACAGCCCGCCGGCTGGCACAGGCCGCCCTCGATGCCGCGATTCCGGGCAGCGGGCCAGTGCTCGAGCTTGGGGCCGGGACGGGGCCGGTGACCCGGGCCCTCATCGAGGCGGGGTGTCCTGTCGATCGGATCATCGTCGTGGAACGGGACGCCGAACTCTGTAGCACCCTGGAAAGACGATTCCGCGATCTGCGCGTGCTGCACGGCGATGCGTTGGACCTGGGCGCGATCCTAGCGGCGGCGGGCATCCCGTCCGTCAGCGTCGTGCTGAGCGGCCTGCCGATGCGCGCTGTGCCGCCGCGGGCCGCCGCCCGCTGCTATTCCGGCGCCTTCCGGTCCATGCCGTCGGGCGGCGCCATCATCCAGTACACCTACGGCTTCCGCTCGCCCGTCGATCCCGAGGAGGTGGCCCTGAAGCTCGACGCGACCTTCGTCGGCCGCGAATGGCGCAATGTGCCGCCGATGGCCATCTGGAATTATCGCCTGTCGGAGGCGTGAGGCCGATCACCAAAGGAACACAGGCCCGCGTTACACCGCGCGGCTTACCTTGCCGCAAAGGAGGAAGCCGCACATGAAATCTGTCGCGTTCCGTACTGCATCGATCCTGGGATTGATCCTGGCTGTCGCCGGCTGCGCCCAGCTCGGTCTGCCGGGTAGCGCGCTCTCCACGCCGATCGCGCCGTCCGAGGTCGACTGGTCGCGCAAGACCGGCACCAACACCGTGGCCGGCAGCGCGAGCCAGAAGGCCGGCGGCACCACCCATACCTGCGCCGGACAGTCGGCCAACCTGATCCCCGACAGCGCCTATGCGCGGGCGCGGATGACGGCGATCTTCGGCAACGACACAAGGGGCACGCGCGCCACCAGCCGCGGGCCGGTGAAGTTCGACCGCGACGATCCGCTCTACGTCTCGACGCTCCGCACGACGCGCTGCGACGCCTCGGGCAGCTTCGCCTTCCCGCGTGTTCCCGACGGCATCTGGTACGCCACCACCAGCATCAAGTGGGGTCCAACACAAGCAGAAGGCGGCTCGATGATGCAGCGGGTCGACGTGCGCGGCGGACGGTTAGTGAAGGTGACGCTTCCCTGAGTAGCGCGATAGAATGGCTGTCTCAACGAAAGCGCCAGAAGAGGAATTTCAGGATGAGCAGCCCAACCGAGTACGTCCCGCCCAAGGTCTGGACCTGGATCAAGGCCACCGAGGGCCGCTTCGCCAACATCAACCGACCGATCGCCGGCCCCATCGCTGAAAAGGAACTGCCGGTCGGCCGTCACCCGATGCAGCTCTATTCGCTGGGCACGCCGAACGGCCAGAAGATCACCATCATGTTCGAGGAGTTGCTGGCGCTCGGCCACAAGGGAGCGGAGTACGATGCCTGGCTGATCAAGATCGACGGCAATCAATTCGGCAGCGGCTTCGTGGCGGTCAAT
>JAUXRT010000071.1 GCA_030681635.1 Reyranella sp. | reverse complement strand
AGGACATCATCATCTCGGGCGGCGAGAACATTTCGACCATCGAGGTCGAGAGCGCGATCATCGAACATCCGGCGGTCGCCAGCGTGGCCGTGGTCGCCAAGCCCGACGAGAAATGGGGCGAGACGCCCTGCGCCTTCGTGATGCTGAAGCCTGGCGCCACAGTGACGGCGGAGGAGATCGTGGCCCACTGCCGCGCCAACCTCGCCTCCTACAAATGCCCCCGCCACGTCGTGTTCCGCGATCTGCCCATGACCTCGACCGGCAAGGTCCAGAAATTCGTGCTGCGCGAATGGGCCAAGGCGATCTAATCGGCACCATCGCCCCGCCATAATCCCCGCGCTACGTTCGCCGCATAAATGCCCGGCGGCTCAACCCTCGTTGTCACGACAAGAAGCGGCGTGCGCCCCCTGGGCGTGCGCGGCGAGCCGCTGCACAACGCTGCCCCGCAACTGCGCCGTGTCGTCCGTCGCAGGCTGGGTGATGCCGCCGCCGACCTGCTGGCCGACCCGCAGCTCCACGAGGACGGCACGGCGATCGACTGGCATGCCGGCTGGCCGGGCGCCGTCCAGTCGGTGGCCGAGCTCGACCCGGCGCGGCGCGGCGAGGTGCTGGCCGAGGTCGACCGCCTCCTGGCCGACATCCGGCGCCTGGGCGATGCGCTCGCCTCCACCGGCCCACGCGAGGACACTGGCCTGGTTGGCCTCTCGCTGAAACTCGCCGCGCGGGCGCCCTCGCCCTCCTTCATTTTCCTGGTCGGCGACCGGCCCGTCATCGTCGCCTGGGGCTACGAAAAAGAGGAGGCCGCCGCCCTCCTCCCGCTCGCCATTGCCCCGGTGCCGGGACGCCGCTCGGTCCTCGACTCTCAACCGGACCGCGGAGCTCCAGCTCCGCTCATGAGCGGGCCTGGAGGCCCGCGGTCCACTATGATCCCCTGGGCGCGCTCGCTTGCTGCCGCCCTGCCGTTGCTTCTGCTGGTGCTCGCCGGCGCGTGGCTGCTGCGCGGCTGCCTGCCGGCCGATCCCGCGCTGACGCTCGTCACCCGCGAAGGCCCGCCTGCGCCGCCGGCACCTCCGGCCCCGCACGATTCGCTGCCGCTGCTGAAGGCCTCGCTTTCGACCGAAACTTCGCAGGGCAAGATCCTTCAGGTCGAACTGTCGTTGGTCGAAGCCGAACTGAAGAAGCGCATCGCCGACTGCAAGCCACCCGAAGCGCCGAAGCCGCCGCAGGTCGCTGTCGCCCCCCCACCGCCCGCGCCGACACCCGTGCCACCACCAACGCCACCGAAGGCCGCTGCACCCAAGCCGCCACCGACCCCACCGGCACAGCCCCGCCGGCCCGGCGACGACCGGCTGCGCCTGCCCGCGCCCACCAGCAACATGTCGTTCCTCTCAGGTTGCTGGCGCACCGATCCCTTCCGCCACGAGCGCAACCAGCAGCAGCCCGGCGTGTCGTCCTACTGCTTCGACGCCAACGGCAACGGCCAGCTCGAATGGCGGCGCGGCCGCACCGCCTGCCGCACGCGTGCCCAGGGGCGCTTCGAAGGCGCGGTGCTGAGCCTGCGCGACGCCGATACGACCTGCAACGACGGCTCGCGCTGGTACGCCGACCAGCTCACCTGCCGGCGCGGCGCCGACGACGTCGCGCAATGCAGCGGCAGTTCGCGCGGCGGCGCGTTCGGGCCGGTGACCTGGACGGTCAACCTGCACAAGCTGAACTAGTCTCTCCGAACTAGTCTTCGTATCGGACCCACGAGGTAAACTCGTTTCCGCCGCCAGCGCAGCTGCCATAGGGTGCGCCGGCAATGTCCCTGTCCGCGCGCGTCACCTGGCGCAGTTTCCAGGCAGGTGCGCTCCGGATGATCTTCCCCGGGCTCGCCTCGCTTCCCTTCGGTATCGGTTTTGGCGTCGCCGCCGCCCAGAAAGGGCTGAGCGCCTTCGAGACGACGCTGATGAGCTTCACCGTGATGGCCGGCACCAGCCAGATGGTGGCGCTCGACATCTGGGCCCAGCCGCTGCCGCTGATCGCGCTTGCGGTGTCGGTGTTCGTGGCCAACCTGCGCTACTTCGTGATGGGCGCGGCACTGCAGCCACATCTGCCGCACCTGCCGTGGTGGCTGCAGCCGCCGGTCTGGTACGTCACCGTCGACCAGAACTGGGCGCTCAACATCGCCGAGTACCGGCGCGGCGAGGGCGATCTCGGCAAGTTCCTGGGCGGCGGCGCCATCATGGCCTGCATCTGGTCGGGCTCGACCCTGCTCGGCCACCTTGCGGCCGGCGGCGTGCTGTCCGATCCCGGCACCGCGCGCCGCTTCGGCCTCGACTTCGTGGCCATCGCCGTCTTCGTCGTGGTCGCCACCATCATGTTCCGCGGCAAGCGCGACCTCACGCCCTGGGCCGTGGCGATCGCGGCGGCGCTTGCGTCAAAATGGCTGATCGGCGGCAACTGGTACATCGTGATCGGCGGCCTGGCCGGCGGCTTCTATGGCGCCCTTCGAGATACCTACTTCAAGAAGCGCGATGTCCGCCCATCCTGAAACCCTGATCGCGATCTTCGTAATGGCGCTGGCGGCGATGCTGGCCAAGGGCGGCGGCTTCCTCGCCATGCGCTGGCTCGGCCGGCACCGCTTCGTCGTGGCCGTGCTCGATCATGCACCAGGCGCCGTGCTGGTCTCGGCCGCGGTCGTGCCGCTCACGCAATCGGGCGGCGCCTTCGTCGCGGGCGCCGTCGCGGCGGCCGTGGTGACGCGCACGTTCGGCGGATTCACGCCGGGGCTTTTCGCGGCCGTGGGCGCAGTGGCGCTCACCCGTTGGGCGGGACTCGCCTGACGGGGACGCCGACGACCTCAGTGCGAGGTCGGCGCACTCAGCCGGTTGATCTCGTCCTTGATCTGGAGTTTTCGCTTCTTGAGGCTGCACACGACATCGTCGTCGGGATGCGGCCGTCTGACTTCCTGTGTGATCGCGTGCTCAAGGGAAGCGTGCTTGGCCTTGAGCGCTTCGATGTGGTCCACGCTGCTCATATGGGCGACCTCCGAGCTGGATGGGACGACAAACTCTGACTCTGACTTGGGGTCGAGTCACGCTGAATCAACCGCCCTCCCCGATCTGTGCATAATTCTGTAGGATGGTTCGCATGTCTGACCCAATGCGGCTCGTTATCGGCATTTCCGGCGCTTCCGGCGTGATCTACGGCGTCCGACTGCTCGAGGCGCTGAAACCCTTGCCGGTGGAAACCCATCTGGTGATGACGCGCACCGCGGAGGTGACGCTGGCCCACGAGACCGACCTGAAAGTGGCGGCCGTGCGGAAGCTGGCCAACGTCGTCCACGGCGTCGACGATCTGGCGGCCGCGGTGTCGAGCGGCTCTTTCCGCACCATGGGCATGATCGTGGCCCCTTGCTCGATGCGCAGTCTGGGTGAAATCGCGGCCGGCATCTCGACCAACCTCCTGACCCGCGCCGCCGACGTCGTGCTGAAGGAACGCCGCAAGCTCGTGCTGCTGGTGCGCGAGACGCCGCTGCACGCCATCCATCTCCGCAACATGGCGACCCTGGCCGAAATGGGCGCGATCATCGCGCCGCCGGTGCCGGCCTTCTACAACCGGCCGAAGACGCTCGACGACGTGATCGATCACACCGTCGGCCGCGTGCTCGACCTGTTCGATCTCGACACCGGCAAGGTCAAGCGCTGGAGCTAGGCCGAAGCCGCGGGGACCGAAGGCGCCGGCCCGACGGCTTGCTCGATCTCCTGACGCGGCAGGCCGGGAAACGTAGCGGTCACCAGGGCCGTTACCGCGGCGCGATCCTTGGCATCGGGCACGACGCCCAGGCAGACGGCATAGACGCCGAGGTTGCCGACGGCAGCCCGGAGGCGGGTCTCGACCGGCCGGTCGCGGTCGGCCGGCGGCATGTGGAGGTTCGCGAGCTTGATCTGCTCGGCATGCTCGGCCGCCAGTTCGGCGTCGGCCACGCGGCGGCGGACGGCGTCGACGGTCTCGGGCAGGGCGCCCGGCCACGGCTGGTCCTTCAGCAGCCGCCGCACGCCGCGCAGCGGGCGGACCACCTCGGCCTGCCAGGCGTCGCTTATCTTCAGGAGGGCGCGCAGCCGGTCGGCCGTCAGGGTCGGCCGGCCCGAGGCGCCCAGCCAGCAGCAGAACAGCAATATGTTCACGTCGCAGCCGCGACGCTCCTGCAGGTCGAGGCAGGCCTCGGCCACGCCCTCGCCGCTGTATATTTCGAGCGAGAAATTCCAGAACGGATGGGGGAGGAAATCGGACATTACGTCAGGCTGTTGATCGTCGCAGGGGAGCTTCCCTTTGGCCGGGCGAAGGGGTACACGGCGCAGAGCGACGTGACCAGCCCGCCGGAGACGAGTGCGCCGAGTATGAACGACACAACGTCGGATCCGCTGGACGCCGAGGCGATCAAGGCCAAGCTCGAAACCTTGAAGACCGAGCATCGCGACCTCGACGAGGTCATCGACCGGCTGATCGAGAAACCGCCCTTCGACCAGCTTCAGCTGCAGCGCCTGAAGAAGCGCAAGCTCGGCCTCAAGGACCAGATCCTCAAGCTGGAAAGCCAGCTCATTCCCGATATCATCGCCTGAGAGAAGCATGGCCAAGAAAACCGCCAAACCCCGCCCGTCCCGTAAACCGGCGGTCGGCCTGATCATGGGCAGCCAGTCCGACTGGGCCACCATGCACCATGCCGCCGAGACGCTGGAGGCGCTGGGCGTTCCCTTCGAGGCCCGCATCATTTCCGCCCACCGGACGCCCAAGCGCATGATGGCCTATGCCTCGGCCGCCAAGGGCCGCGGCCTCAAGGTCATCATCGCCGGCGCCGGCGGCGCGGCCCATTTGCCGGGCATGACCGCTTCCATGACCCCGCTCCCGGTGCTGGGTGTGCCGGTCGAAAGTGCCGCCCTCAAGGGCCAGGACAGTCTGCTGTCCATCGTCCAGATGCCGGCCGGCATCCCCGTCGGCACGCTCGCCATCGGGCGCGCCGGAGCGGTCAAT
>JAUXRT010000063.1 GCA_030681635.1 Reyranella sp. | reverse complement strand
CCACATCGACAGCGCGATCGAATTTTTTGACGATGTCGACGATCGGTCCGGAGATGCCGGGGCACTCATTATAGTCGCCGGTCGGGAACCCGCCTTCATGGATCAGCACCACGATGGCCTCGACGCCGCGCGCCTTCAACTCGGGCAGCAGCGCATTCACGGTGTCGGCCTCGTCCCTGAACTCGAGGCCGGCGACGCCGACCGGCGAGACCAGATTTGGCGTACCCTTCAGGGTCAGGCCGATGAAGGCCACCGGAACGCCGCCGAACTCCCTGATCGCGTAGGCGGGAAGCACGGTCTTGCCGGTGCTCTTTTCGAAGGTGCTGGCGGCGAGATAGCGAAATTTCGCGCCGAGGAACGGATGCGGCCCCCGGCATCCGTCGATCGGATGGCAGCCGCCGTTCTGCATCCGCAGCAGCTCGTCCTTTCCCTCGTCGAATTCGTGATTGCCGACGGCGGCCACTGCAAGCCCCATCATGTCGAGCGATTCGATGGTGGGCTCGTCGTGAAACATCGCCGACAGGAACGGGCTGGCGCCGATCAGGTCGCCGGCGGCGACAAAGATCGTGTGGGCGTGGCCATCGCGCAACTGCCTGACCGCGGTCGCCATGTGTTCGGCGCCGCCGGCCTCCACCGCGATCTTCCTGGTCTTGTCCGCGGGATCGGCGGTCTGGATGCCGCCCGGGGGCGGCTGCAGATAGCCGTGGAAATCATTGATGGCGAGAATGCGCAATTCGACCGGTGCTGCCTGCGCCGATGCGCGCGTGGCGGGGCTTGGCGCCAGCGCCAGCATGGCCGCGCCGAGGATCAGCCGGGGAGAATGTCGCATGAGATCCCTGAACAAGAGGCGGTGCGTGGCGAGTGTCGCACGCCTAAACTTACATGATGCCGTCGGCGCTCCAAACCGGCCCCGCCGGGTTGGGCGCGACCGAACGACGCGCCGTGAAATCAGCGATGCAACTGAAGAGATCGATCGCCTCGGTTTCCGCAACCTTTATTTCCGCGAGCCCGGCGCGGAGATCGTCGTCGCGCCTCGACGGTCGCTCGCTCGTGCGCTGCCTGGATCAATCTCATGTGAGAAGTGGGACGGAACACCCTGTCCAGCCGCGCGTTGGGAGCCGAATAACCGGAGAACGTCATGCCAGGTCCAGGCAATATCGAGTTTTCGCGTCGTAATCTGCTGATCGTCGGAGCCGCTTCCTTCGTCACCCCCGGCGCTATCGCCGCCCCGACGGCAGCCCTTGCCCAAACTGCCGCCGCGCCGCCCGCCTTGTCGAAGGTGGCGCTGAATATCAACGGCAAGGTCAGCGAACTGGAACTCGACACCCGGACCACCTTGCTCGATGCGTTACGCGAGCATTTGCACCTCACCGGCACGAAAAAGGGCTGCGATCACGGACAATGCGGCGCCTGCACGGTCATTGTCGATGGCCGGCGGATCAATTCCTGCCTGACGTTGGCGGTGATGCATGCGGGTGACAAGGTCACCACCATCGAGGGGCTCGGCACGCCACAAAACCTGCATCCGATGCAATCGGCCTTCGTGAAGCACGACGGCTACCAGTGCGGCTATTGCACGCCCGGGCAGATTTGCTCGGCCGTCGCGGCGCTCGACGAGATCAAGGCCGGGATACCCAGTCATGTGAGCGCGGACCTGTCCGCATCGCCGCAAGCGACGGCCGCGGAACTTCGCGAACGAATGAGCGGCAATATCTGCCGTTGCGGCGCCTATTCCAACATTGTCGATGCGATCACCGAAGTTGCCGGGAGGCAGGCATGAAGCCCTTCACTTACGAGCGCGCTCGCTCGCCCGCCGAAGCCGCCGCCGCCGCCGCGCGCATCCAGGGCGCCAGGTTCATTGCGGGCGGCACCAATCTGCTCGATCTGATGAAGCTGCAGATCGAGACGCCGGGCTATCTGATCGACGTCAACGGCCTCGCACTCGACAAGATAGAGACGACGCCGGAGGGCGGGATGCGCATCGGCGCGCTGGTCCGCAACACCGATCTCGCTGCTGATGATCGGGTGCGGCGCGACTACGGCCTGCTCTCGCGCGCGATGCTCGCCGGCGCCTCCGGCCAATTGCGCAACAAGGCGACGACCGCGGGCAATCTGCTCCAGCGCACCCGTTGCCCCTACTTCTACGATACCAACCAGCCGTGCAACAAGCGACGGCCCGGCAGCGGATGCGCGGCGCTGGGCGGGTTCAGCCGACAGCATGCGGTTGTCGGTGCGAGCGAGGCATGCATCGCGACGCATCCCAGCGATATGGCGGTCGCTATGCGCGCGCTTGATGCGACGGTGGAAACGGTGAGGCCCGACGGCTCGGCCCGCAGCATTCCGATCGCCGAGTTCCACCGCTTGCCGGGCGATACGCCTCATATCGAGACCGCGCTGGCGGCAGGCGAGTTGATTACCGCCGTAACCCTGCCGAAGCCGGTCGGTGGCAAGCATATCTATCGCAAGGTGCGCGACCGCGCCTCCTATGCCTTCGCGCTGATTTCGGTCGCCGCCGTGATCCAGCGTGATGGCTCAGGGCGCGTCGCGCTCGGGGGCGTCGCCCATAAACCTTGGCGCGTCGAGGCTGCCGAGCCCGACCTGCCGCGCGGCGCCAAAGCCGCTTCGGCCGGGCTGCTCGCCGATGCCACGCCGACCCGCGAGAACGCATTCAAGCTGTTGCTGGTCGAACGGACGCTCGGCGCG
>JAUXRT010000062.1 GCA_030681635.1 Reyranella sp. | reverse complement strand
CCTCGATCAGCGACACCGCCGCCGTCTCGTAGGGGATGGGAAGGCCGGCCTTGGTCGCCGCCTTGTGTTCGAGGTCAACCAGGCCCGGCCCGCCGCCCCAGGCTGCGCCCGCGAGGCCGCCCCAGAATGTGTACTTGCCGTTCACCTTGAAGGCCTGGCGGCCATAGCTCGGCTGGAAGCGCACGCCCTTGGAGCGCATCCACTTCTGGGTCTCGAAGCTCCGGCCGATCAGGATGTCGGTGAGCTCGGGATCGCAGCGGTAGTTGGTGACGCGGCCCATGTCGTCCAGGAACTCGTCGGCCGAATAGCTGCCGAAATCGACGTCACGCTTCTCGTCTTCGGTGAGGTCGTAAAGCTGAACGAGGTCGTCGACGCCGTGGAACACCACGCGCATGGCGCCTGCGGTATAGGTGCTGTTGCCGCCGCGCTCTTCCTCAGGCGCGGCCTCCAGCATGGCGACCGTGGCGCCCTTTTCGCGCGCCGCCAGCGCTGCACAAGCCGCGGCATTTCCCGCACCCACCACCAGAACATCGACTTGAAAATCGTCCACGCGCCACTCCTCGATTTTGGCCCCAACTTTGCATTAGAATAGGCGCAATGGGTGATCGTTTCGACCGTCTAGGGGCCCGGCATGTCAATGTCGAGGCCCTGCTGCGCCGGCCAGGCATCGGGCACAACAATGGCCCGGTCTTCGACATGTCCTGGGAAGCCTGGGTGTGGCGCCGCGCCGCCGCCAAGGCCTGGAAGGCGCCCAAGCCCGAAGTGGCGATGATGCGGATCAAGCGGGCCGAGCGTCTGGGCGTCACCTACAAGGAATTGACCTCGGCGATGATGGATTCCGGCGCTTATCTGGGCGCCGCGGTGCTGCCGCTGTCGCTGGCCGCCCGGGTGCGCCGCGGCCCCAATCGGGAGATCGTGATCGAGCCGCGCAACAGCATTGCCGACCTCGTGGCGAAATTCCGGGGCCGCCTGTTCATCCTGGGCGACATCGACGCCGTCCCGGCGCTCAGCGATGCCGAGCGCGGCGAATTCCTGTTTCTGCTGAACCGCGCCTTCGACGGCAAGGTTGAGGCGGTTGGCTGGGGCCATGACGCGCCCGCCATCCGCGCCCTGCTGAAGGCCAATGCGCTGCCGCGCCAGGAGGCATTCCTGGTCGGCGCCGGCATGGGACATCATGTGCTGGGCGAAACTGCCGGCCTGCCGCTCACCAAGGACATCGATACGTGGCTCACGCCCTCCGGGTGAGGTATTTGATGAGGCATGACCTCATCGTTTGAACCGCCGCTAAAAGGCGTCCGCGTCGTCGAACTCACGCACACCATCCTCGGGCCGTCCTGCGGCATGATCCTGGCCGATCTCGGCGCCGAGGTGATCAAGGTCGAGCCGGTGGACGGCGACCGCACGCGCAAGCTGCGCGGCTTCGGCGCCGGCTTCTTCGGCTACTTCAACCGCAACAAGAAGAGCCTGGCGCTCGACGTCGACAAGCCGGCGGGCCGGGCGGCGCTGACGAAGCTGCTGCAGTCGGCCGATGTGCTGATCGAGAATTTCGCCCCCGATTCGATGGCCAAGCGCGGGCTGGGGCCGAAGGACCTGGAGAAGATCAATCCGCGCCTCGTCTACTGCGCGCTGAAGGGCTTTCTCCCCGGGCCGTATGAAAAGCGGCCGGCGCTGGACGAGGTCGTTCAGATGATGGGCGGGCTCGCCTACATGACCGGGCCCAGCGGTCGGCCGCTGCGCGCCGGCACGTCGGTGGTCGATATCGTGGGCGGCATGTTCGGTGCCTTCGGCACGGTGCTGGCGCTGAAGCAGCGCGACAAGACGGGGAAGGGCGGGCTGGTCGAAAGCGCGCTGTTCGAGTCCGTCGTGTTCCTGATGGGCCAGCATCTCGCCATCACCGCGATCAATGGCGCAGCTCCGCCGCCGATGCCCGAGCGCGTGAGTTCGTGGGCGGTCTACGAGATCTTCAACACCTCCGACGACCTGCAGGTCTTCATCGGCATCACCAGCGACGGGCAATGGAAGCGCTTCTGCGAATTCTTCAAGCAGCCTGAGCTCGCGGCCGATCCCAGGCTCGCCAACAACAACCTTCGCATCGAGGCGCGGCCCTGGCTGGTGCCCAAGGTGGCGGCGGTCTTCAAGGGCTACACCAAGGAGGCGCTCGAACAGATGTGCCTGGACGCCGACATCTCCTTCGCGCCGGTGGCGCGGCCGCAGGACCTGTTCGACAATCCGCACCTGCTGGCCAACGGCTCGCTGGCGCCGACGACCCTGCCGGGCGGCGTGACGACGCGTCTGCCGCTGCTGCCTTTCCAGCTGTTCGGCTGGCGGCCGCCGCTGGTCAGCGACCCGCCCGAGATCGGCCAGCACAACGGCGAGGTGCTGGGGGCGCTGGGCTACGACGCAGCGGCCATCGCCGCGCTCGAGGCGGCGGGAATGCTGGGAAGAGGGTAGGCGGCCGAGGCGGCGTTAGTCCTTGATCGCCTCGACGTACAGCGATTCCGACGCCCTCCCGGCAGTGTCGATCAGCAGCCGCGCGTCCGAGCCCGTTCCGAAGGAGCAGGATCTGACGTCAGCGAAGCCCGCCTCTTTCAGCAGCGACGAGAGCGTCTCATGGTCGTGGATGAAGCGGTGTCCCGAGCCCAGGAACAGCTCATTGAAAAGGGCGACGGGGCGGCTCACGCCGGTGCCGTTGACGAAATACTCGTTCGGCAAAGTGATCGGCTGGCCGTCGAGATGCTGGACGTAGGCCCGCGCGTAGATCTGAAGATCCGGCACCACGATGCGGAAGGTGGCCTTCGGGCGAAGCATCCGATGGCACTCCCGCAGGACGAATCTGCACTGTTCCAGGGTCAGGTGCTCGAGGCAGTGTTCCGAATAGATTCCCCCGGCGATCTCATCGCCGATGGGAATGCCCCGGGTGATGTCGCAGCAGATGTCGAGGCCCGGCAACCATTGATAGTCGACGTTGATGAACGAATTCAGGATGTTCGGGCCGCATCCGAGGTTGACGTAGGCGGCCGGCGGGACCTTGGTGTAGAAGAGTCGCCTGTTGCGAACCAGGTGGCCTATCGCCTGCTGTACCTTGGAATAGCTTGATAGTTTGCGATCGAATGAAATGCGGGTGCGGGAGAAATCCAAAGCCTGAGCGCTCCTGGAGCATCGCAAACAAGGTACTTCAGGCGGTACTACAAATGGGAACTCCCTACAATCGGCGCGTCAGTTGCTGCCGCCGAAACGACTCCCGCGGTGATCTGCCAGATGACGCGCGATATCGGCCCACGCCTGGCGGCCCAGCGACTGCCAGTGCTCGACGACCTGCCGCGGCAGGGCGCCGATGGTCGCTCCCCATGACGGGCGCGCCTTCATCCCGGCATACCAACCGGCGAGCCGCTCGCGCCCGGCGGCCTCGATGAGGGCGCTCAATCCCATCTGCTCCAGGCGCGCGACATAGGGCAGGGCAACGAGGTCGGCGTGGCTGATGTTGTCGCCGATCAGGAAGGGGCCGTTCGCGAGCGCGGCCTCCATCGCGTCGAGCATCTCTTCCTGGGTGCGCACGGCGTCGGCGAATTCCGGCGCCTCGATCCCCTGCCGCGCGGCGGCCGTGCGCAGCGCGCGGTCGCGCCGGTTGGGCATCGCCTGCAGCATCGCCTCCAGTCGCTCGGGCGGCATCGCCAGCAGAGCTGGCCGGCCGAGGATGGCGTAATGCATCATGCCGTTGGCGGGGTGATGCACATCGTCCAGGCGCCGCACCCAGGCACGCATGCGTTGGCGGGCCACCGGGTCGCTTGGCCGCAGCGCCGGCTCGGGAAAGACATCGTCGAGATATTCCAGGATGGCCGCGCTTTCGACCAGCACGGCGCCATCGTGGACCAGGGTCGGCACGACGCCGCGCGGATTGAGCGCGCGATAGGCCGGCGAATGCTGCTCACCGGCCTGCAGGTCGACCGTGACGCTGTCATGGGCGAGGCGCTTTTCGGCGAGCGCCAGCCCGACCTTCTGCGAGGAGGCGGAAAAGACGCTGTGATGGAGGCGCAATGCAGTCACTGCGACAAGGTCAGGTGTTCACGAACGCGGGACAACTACCCGGCAGGTAATACGGCCCACGATACAGACGACACAAATTCACAGGCCCGCAATACGTCGATGATACGCACGGCCCTTAGACAGAAGTCACCGGCACGGGCAGTTCCGCTCCGCCGCACGAGACTCCGGGGAGTGCGTCATGTTCCAGATCATCGGTTCCTTCTTGGCTCTCGCCACCGTCATCGCCACCCTCGCCGCGGCGCCGGTCTACGGCCTCGCCTTCGCCGTCGGAACCCTCGTCTGGGTGGTCAAGGCCAAGCCCGCGCGGGCCGAAGTCCAGTACGACGCCCCGCAAGGTGGCGTCGTCGTCTTCCTCGGCCAGTTCCGCTAGCTCCAGAAGCAGTCCCTCGCTCCCGAGCCGCGGTCGCGGCGCCGGTCGAGCGTCCTTCCATCGACCTGAAAATCTAGACGCCGATCTCGGCCTGTGCCCGTTGCACCTCGACCGCCAGTGGCCCGAGGCTGTCCTGGCAGGCGGCGCGGTCGCCTGCCTTGGCGGTCCGTTCCAGCGCTCCTGCCGCCTCGCCGAGTGCACGGGCGCCGACCGCCAGGGCGCTGCCTTTCAGGCGGTGGGCGGCCGCCGCGAGGCCCGGCAGGTCGCCCGCCGTCATCGCCGCCTCGATGTCGCGCCGTGAGAGCGTCGCGGTCGCGGAGAATTTGCGCAGCAGATCGCGCCGTGCCGCCTCGTCGTCGGCGATCCACGGGTCGAGCACGCTGCGGTCGATCGCGGGCTTGGCGCCGGTCTCGCCGCGCAACCAGCGCTGCAGGGTGGCGCGCAGGCGGTCGAGGCTGACCGGCTTGGAGAGATAGCCGTCCATGCCGGCGGCCCGGCAACGCTCGTCCTCGCCCGCCAGCGCGTTGGCCGTGACCGCGACGATCGGCGTGTGCGGCCGGCGGTCGGCGGTCTCGAGCCGGCGGATCTCCGCCGTCATCTCGAAGCCGTCCATCTGCGGCATGTGGATGTCGGCGAAGACGATGTCGTAGGCACCGCTGCGCCATGCCTGCAGGCCGGCCAGCCCATCGGCCGCCGAGTCGGAAGCGACGCCCAACGCACGCAGCTGGCGCACCAACACGTCGCGGTTGATCGGATGGTCGTCGACCACCAGCACGCGGTTGCCGGCAAGACTCGTCGAGGCGGCCGAGGCCGCGGCCGCCGTCTCGGCCGGGCTCCGGTCGAGGGGCAGGTCGGCCAGTGGCGAGTCCGCCGGGGCCGCCAGCAGGGTGAGCGTCACGATGAAGGTCGAGCCGGCGCCGGGCGAGCTTTCGGCCGCCACGTCGCCGCCCATGAGCTGGGCGAGGCGCCGCACGATCGAGAGGCCAAGGCCAGTGCCGCCGAAGCGACGTGTCGTCGAGCTGTCGGCTTGCGAGAAGGGCAGGAACAGCCTCTGCTGCTGCGCCTCGTTCATGCCGATGCCGGTGTCGCTCACCGACAGCACGACGCGCGTGCCGCCTTCGCCCAGCGGTTCGGTGCGGGCGCGGATCATGGCGCCGCCGCGGTCGGTGAACTTGAGCGCGTTGCCCAGGAGATTGAACAGGATCTGCCGCACCCGCGTGGGGTCGCCCACCAGCGCATCGGTCGATCCGGGGGCGACGGCGGCCACCAGCGACAGGCCCTTGCGCTCGGCCTGCGGCCGGAAGGTGGCGATCGCGCTCTCGACCAGGCCGGTCAGCGAGAAGGGCGTTTCCTCGAGTTCGAGCGCCCCGGCCTCGATCTTGGAGAAATCGAGCAGGTCGTCGATGATCCGCAGCAGCGCCTGCGCCGACTCGCGCATCGTGGCCACGGTGTGCGCTTGCGTCTCGTCGACGCCTTCGGCTTCCAGGACCTCCATCATGCCGAGCACGCCGTTCATCGGCGTCCTGATCTCGTGGCTCATGGTGGCGAGGAACGTCGACTTGGCCTGGTTGGCGGCCTCGGCGTCGGCGCGCGACTTCTCGGCGGCGTCAAGCGCGCGTTCCAACTCGCGCTGGCGGCGGCGCTCTTCCGACACGTCGCTGACCAGGATGACCGACCGGCCGTCGGCCTCGTAGCGCATCGTGACGCGGGCCCACTGGTGCGGACCGTAGGTGACCAGCGCCGGTCGCCCGGCCTTGATCGCCGCGACCTGGCGATCGGCCCAGGCCACGGGATCTTCGTTCGGCGGGCCTGCACCGACCCTGCCGGCATGGCGCATGGCGTCCTGGAGCGAGGCGCCGGGTGCCACGATCTCGGGGATGTGTTGCATGAAGCGGCGGTAGGCCTCGTTGCACAGGACCAGCTTCTCGTTGGCGTCGAGGAAGACGATGCCGTCGTCCATCGCCTCCATGGCGAGGATCAGCCGCTCGCGCGCCTCGGCCGCCTCGTCGCGCGCCGTCTCCAGTTCGCGCTCGCGCGCCTTGGCGTCGCTGAGGTCGGTGACCAGCGTGACCACGCCGCCTTCGCGCGTTGGGTGCTTGGCGATCCGGATCCAGCGGCCTTCGCGCGTCGACATCTCGCGTTCGCCGAACGAGGTGCGATGATGGGCGACCATCTCGGCGATCCAGGCATCGCCGCCGCTCGCGTGTTCGGGCCTGGTCAGCCCGCGCCGCTGCATCTCGCGCAGCATTTCTTCGTGCGTCATGCCGCGATCGAGCAGGCCCGACGCGTGGCCGCCGGCGAACGCCTCGTAGGCGTCGTTCCAGACGATGAGGCGCGTGTCGGCGTCGTGGATGGAGAAACCCGAGGGCAGGGCGCGGATTGCGTCGTCGAAACGCTCGCGCTGGCGCGCGGCCTCGGCACGTGCATTCTCGAGCTCCGTCACGTCGCGGTGCATGACCAGCCGCCAGCCGTTGGCCAGCACGGTCAGGGTGAATTGCAGCGTGCGGTCGCCGCGCTTCATCAGGGTCCAGCCGTCGCTTCCGCTCTCGAACAGGTGGCGCTGCGCGGCGATGAACTCGGCGCGACGCTGGGCGTCCATGACGCCGAAGTCGCCTCGGTCGATCTCGTAGCCGAGCATCGACCAGACATCCGGCAGCTTCGCCAGCAACTCGCGATCCATGTCGTGGAACTTGACCAATGCGTCGTTGAGGAACAGCCATTTGCCGTCGGCGTCGTAGACGACCATGGCATCGGGCATTTCGTTGAGCATGGTCTGCAAGTCGCCGCGCGAGCGCTCCAGCTCCTGCTCGCGCTGCTTGAGTTCGGTGATGTCGCGGTAGGTCACGAGCAGGCGCCCGTCGGCCAGCGCATGCGAGGTCACTTCCAGCATGCGGCCGTTGCGGCCGGTTCGGGTGAAGGGCGTGGCCGCGCCGCTCAGGACCAGGGCAGTGCGGCGCTCCGCCTCGGCCTCGAGATCGGCCGGCGGTCCGAAGTCGCCGCGCAGCAGCTGATAGCGCCCGAGCTCGCCGAGGCTGGGGTGTGCCGCGATCGTCGCCGGATCGAGATCGAGCAGGCGACGGAAGGCGGCGTTGTGGAACAGCAGGCCACCGTTTGGGGTGTAGAGCGCGGCGCCGTCGCCCATATTGTCCAGCACGGCCTGCATCGTGGCGCGCGTCTCCACCAGCTCGGCCTCGCGCACCTTGATGTCGGTGATGTCGGGGAGCAGTGAGACCGTGCCGCCGTCGCTGGTCTTGCGGTTGAGGAGCCGGGTCCACCGGCCGCCATGCGTCGGGAGCTCGCGATCGACGCGGCCCAACCGGAACAGGGCCAGCGTGTCGGCGAGTGCCTGGGCGTAATTGCCTTGCGCCGACAGCATGTGTCCGGCCTCGATATAGTCGCGGATGCCGTCTTCGAACTTCTCGCCAGGGGTGACCGCGCGCGCGACGTTGCGCATGCGCCGGCGATAGGCGCTGTTGCACACCACGAGACGCTCGTCGGCATCGAAGGCTGCGAACGGCTCCTCGAGGGATTCGATGGCGTCGACAAGTCGCCGGCGGGTGGTCTCGGCTTCGGCGCGCGCCACGTCGATGTCGGTGAGGTCGCGATGGACGGTGAGGACGCGACCGCCGGGCAGCGGCCGGTAGGTCACCTCGACGGTGCGGCCGGTGACGGTGCGGCGGCGTTCGGCCGGCTGGCCGGGCGCGTCGAAGCGGGCGACGCGGCTCGTGATCCAGCCTTCGAGGCCGCCCGGCAGCGCCTCGACCGGACCATAGTCGCCGCGGTGGGCGCGGAAGCGGACGATGTCGGCGAAGGTCGGCAGGGTCTTCAGCAACGCGTCCGGCATGTCGTGCAGCTGTGCCATCGCCCGGTTCTGGTAGAGCCAGCGCCCGTCGCCCTCGTAGAGCATCGCGCCGTCGCTCCTGTTGTCGAGCCCGGTGCGCAGCGTGTCCTGGGCGAAGGCGACGTCGCGTTGCGCCTGGTCGAGGCTCTTGGCGAGGTCGGCGGCGGCGAGATCGCGCGCAATCTGCTCGCGCACCCGCCGTCGTTCCAGCCGGCCGAACATGTTGATGATGACGAGGAAGCCGAAGATGACGGCGGCCAGCCCCAGCGCATCGCGGCTGCCGTCGCGCAGCACCAGCACGGCGCCGACCGGCAGCAGCAGGGCCAGCCCGGAGAGCAGGAAGGTGCGCCCGTCGAGCCCG
>JAUXRT010000053.1 GCA_030681635.1 Reyranella sp. | reverse complement strand
CGCGGCGCTGGTGGCGATGCGCCTGCCCGGCAAGTGCATCCGCCTGATGTGGCGCCGCGAGGAGGAGTTCGGCTTCGAGCCGGTCGGGCCTGCCATGCTGGTGACGCTCCATGTCGAGCTTGACGCACGCGGCCGGCCGGCCGACTGGACGACGGAGATCTGGAGTCCGACCCACGTCCAGCGCCCCGGTAACGGCACCGGCTTTCTGCTCGCCTCCGAGGCGCTGGCCAGTCCGCCGCCCGAAGTGGCGCCGTTCGATCCGCCGGAGCCGCGCGGCGGCGGCGGCACGCGCAACGCGGTGCCGCTCTACGACGTGCCGGCGCACCGCATCGTGCATCACCTGGTGATGCGCCCGCCGGTTCGTACCTCGGCGCTGCGGGGCTTGGGCGCCCTGCCCAATGTCTACGCCATCGAATCCCTGATCGACGATCTGGCCGCGCGCGTGGGTGAAGATCCCGTGGCCTATCGTCTGTCGATCCTCTCCGAGCCGCGGGCCCGGCGCCTGGTCGAACGGGTGGCCGAGCGGGCTGGCTGGGCGTCGCGCGGCGCGGGCGGTGCCGGCAAGGGGCTCGGGCTCGGCTTCGCCCGCTACAAGAACCGCGCCGCCTACGCGGCCGTGGTTGCGGCTGTCACTGTCGAGGAAACGGTGCGCGTCGATCGCATCTGGTGCGTGGCCGATGCCGGCCTGGTGGTGAACCCCGACGGCGCGCGCAACCAGCTCGAGGGCGGCATCGTCCAGGCCGTGAGTTGGACGCTCAAGGAACAAGTCCGCCTCGACGACCAGGGCATCGCGTCCCGCGACTGGGACAGCTATCCCATCCTGCGCTTCAGCGAGATCCCGGAGATGCAGGTCGAGTTCGTCGAGGCTTCCGGCAATCCGGCGCTGGGTGTGGGCGAATGCACGGTGGGACCGACCGCTGCCGCCATCGGCAACGCCGTCCACCATGCACTCGGTATCCGCCTTCGCGACATGCCATTGACGCGCGAACGCATCCTGGCGGCGCTGGCGTAGGCAAGGTCGTGTTGCGTTTGCCGGTGACGATCCTCGCGCTGCTGCTCGCACTCGCAGCCGTCGCCCGGGCGGCCGAGCCGGACAGCTGGGACCGTGCTTACGACGCCGCGACCGGCCGCCGGTTCATTCCCTTGCAACTCGTCATCGGCGGCGCGTGGGACGGCGAACGCACGATCACCTATCCGGTGGGCACCTTCGCGGCCTGGAACGAGCACGGCAGCGTTTGGGTCGGCCCCAAGAACTGGACACATCCCAGGACCGGCGAGACGCTCGCCGTCTACGACCGCTCGAGGGGCGGGCGCAATGCGGCAGACCAGGTTTTCGCCGTACGCAAGGACCAGGTGGCGATCGGGCGCGTGGCCGACTCCCGCTTCGGCATCGAGGCGTGCGACCAGGAGGCCAAATTTCCGTTGGGCCTCTGGAGCCAAGGCGAGAGCCGTAGCTTCGAATACACCTGCTGGTATGGCGGCAAGCCCCGGACGATGCGCACCACCCTCATCATCCGCGACGTCGATTTCGACTATGGCGGCCTCAAACATTCGCTGCGGCTGGAATGGCTACTGCGCGACAAGGACGCCGGCCGCGAACTCGACCACCGTTTCTATGTCTTCGCACCCGGCAAGGGCGTCGTGAATACGCGTTGAGCGCGGTGACTACGCCGGCTCCTTGTCGCGCGCTTCCCACATCTTCTTGAAGGCCGGCCGGGCCTGGCAGGCGGCGAGCCATGTCTTCACGCGGGGCGCCGCCTCGAACAGTTTGGGCTCGGCCTGGGCGTAGCGCATGATCTCGGCCACGTTGAGGTCGGCCACCGTGAAGCGACCGCCGACCAGGAAGCCGGTCCGCGCGAGCGCGCCGTCGAGCACGGCAAAGGGTGCCTTCAGCGCCTCGACGGCGGCATCGGCCATCTCCTTGGAAACCGCCGGGTTGCCGGAGCGGTTGTAGAGGATGTTGAGCGCATGGGTTTCCACCTCGAGCGCTGCCCACAGGGCCCACATGCCCATCTCGCCATCCTCGGCGAGGCTGGCCGGGGCGAGGGGGCCGCCATGCTTGCGGGCAAGGTAGAGATTGATGGCCAGCGACTCGTGCAGCACCAGCCCGTCGTCATCGATCGAGGGGATGTGGCCGTTGGGGTTCACCTTCATGAACGCGGCCGAGCGGGTATGGAGCGGCGCATCGGCGGCCTTGGCGTCGGGCAGGCGATAGTGCTGGATCACCGGCACGTGCTTGAACGGCAGGCCGAGCTCGTTGGCCAGCCAGATGTTGCGCGAGGCGCGGGAACGGTAGACGCCGTAGATGATGAGCATTGACTTTCCTATTATGTCCTACTAGTATCCTGTTTCGAAACGTGCATGTCGTTCATAGGGCTTTGCGTGCCGGCGGCACAGTGCGTTCGCGAAGCGCGGCAGGGGAAAACAGGACGACGTAAAAAGCCTCGTTCGGTGTCCAACGGCTCGATGTGGACCGGCGGGATAACGAGAGGCGAATCAAGGCGTTAGACGTCGAGACACATTCCATCGCCGACGGCAACCTGTGTCCAACGGAGGAGGCGGAAATGAAGACGGAAAGGAAGCTCGAAGCCGTCAAGGATGCCAGCCATCTCTACGAGGTCGAGCGCCGCGCGCGCCATGCGGAACGTCCCGGCTTCCGGATCAGCGAGCTGCAGCTCTCGCCCACCCAGACGGTGCCGTGGCACTACCACACCAAGATCAGCGACACTTTCTATGTGCTGGAAGGCGAGATGCGGCTCTTCCTGCAGAACCCCAAGCAGGATGTGCGGCTGGGCGTCGGCGACAGCTTCGTGGCCGCCGCTGGCCGGCCTCATCTGGTGACAAATGTCGGCTCGACGTCGCTCACCTTCCTGATCCTGCAGGGCGTCGGCGAATACGACTACGTTCCGTTAGTTTAGGGGCCGCTGGTCTAGGGAGTGAACTGGGCGCGCAGCTCACGCTTCAGCACCTTGCCAGTGGCGTTGCGCGGCAGGGCGTCGACGAAGGCCACGGATTGCGGGACCTTGAACTTGGCGAGGCGGGCCAGGCAGTGGCGGATGATATCGCCTTCCTCCAGCGTCTGGTCGGGCTTGCGCACGATGATCGCCATGCCGACCTCGCCCCAGCGTTCGTTGGGCACGCCGATGATGGCGGCGTCGGCCACCTGCGGCAGCTGGAACAGCACGTTTTCGACCTCGGCCGGATAAACATTCTCGCCGCCGGAGATGTACATGTCCTTCCAGCGGTCGACGATATAGACGAAGCCTTCCTCGTCCTGGCGCGCGGCATCGCCGGTGTGCAGCCAGCCGTCGGTGAAGGCGCTCCGGGTGGCCTCGGGCTTGTTCCAGTAGCCCGGCGTGATGTTGGGCCCCTTGATCAGGAGCTCGCCGATGCCGCCCTGGGCTACGTCGCGGCCCTCGTCGTCGACGATGCGGATGGCGGTATGCATCATCGCCTTGCCGGCCGAGCCCAGCTTGCGGATGGCGTCGGCGGCATCGAGCATGGTGCCGGCCGGGCTGGTCTCGGTCATGCCCCAGCCTTGGACCAGCGGCACGCCGCGGGCCGACCAGGTTTCGAGGATGGCGAGCGCGCAGGGCGCGCCGCCGACGCCGGCGATCCTGAGGCGCGAGAGATCGGCCTCCGCGAACTTCGGATGCTGCATCATGAATTGATAGGGCGCG
>JAUXRT010000052.1 GCA_030681635.1 Reyranella sp. | reverse complement strand
CGAACTTGCCATCGACGCCGAGCAGGCGGCGGACTTCGGCGTTGGTCGACTTGGCCTTCATCTCGTCGACGTTCTTCGACGTGACGCCCAGCGCCTCGGCCGCGATCTGCGCGTTCAGCACCCAGCGCACGACCAGCTGCCAGCGCTCGTCGCCCCAGCGCGTCACCGGGCCCTGCGGATCGTTGGAGATGATCTCGGTCAGGATCTGGTGCTCGGCGGGATCCTTGAACTTGATGCGCTGGCCGGCCAGGGCGCCCACGCCCGCGGTATAGGCGTCGCAGCGGCCCTGGTCGTAGGCCGAGATGGCATCGTCGTTCTTCTGGAAGTTGATGATGGTGACCTTGAGGTTGCGCTCGCGGAACCAGTCGGCCGCCATCTTCTCCTCGGTCGAGCCCGCGGCGACGCAGATCGTGGCGTCGGCCAGGTCCTTCACCGCCGCAACCTTGGCCTTGGTCCGCACCACGAAGGTCTGGCCCTCGTAGAAGTTGATGCCCTGGAAGTTCACGCCGAGCGTGGCGTTCCTCGAAAAGGTGATGGTGGTGTTGCGCGACAGCAGGTCGACCTGGCCGGACTGGAGCACCGCCCAGCGCTGCTGCACCGAGGTCGGGGTGAACTTGACCTTGGTGGCGTCGCCCAGGACCGCGGCGGCCAGCGACTTGCAATAGTCGACGTCGAGGCCGGTCCACTCGCCCTTGTCGTTGGCGAAGGAGAAGCCCGGCAGGCCGAGATGGACGCCGCATTCGATGTGGCCGCGCGCCTTGATGGCGTCGAGCGTCGGGCTGGGTGCGAGCTGCTGCGCGGAGGCCGAACCCGCAACGAAGGCCGCGGCAGCGGCGGCGGCCAAAGCGATGAACTTCATGAATTCCCCCTCAACAGGTGCTGTCCGATACCGTACAAGCCATCGCATGGCGAGTAAATTGCACCTCGAAACGGCGCTGACGCCCCGGGGCTGGGAACGCGACCTGGTGGCCACGATCGAGCACGGCATGATCGTGCGCCTGGACCCTGCCGGCCCGGAAAGCGACGCGGTTCGGGCCTCGGGCGTGGTGCTGCCGGGCCTGCCCAACCTGCACAGCCACGCCTTCCAGCGCGCCATGGCGGGCCTCACGGAACACCGCGGATCAGGCGGCGAGGCCGACTCTTTCTGGTCCTGGCGTGAGCTGATGTATCGCTTCGTGGCGCGCCTCTCGCCCGACGATCTCGAAGCCATCGCCGCCTTCGCCTACATGGAGATGCTCGAGGCAGGTTTTACCTGGGTGGCCGAGTTCCACTATCTCCACCACCAGCCCGACGGCCGGACCTACGACAATATCGCCGAGATGTCGGAGCGCATCGTGGCCGCCGCCGACACATCAGGCATCGGCCTCACCCTCCTGCCCGTCCTCTACCGCCACAGCGGATTTTTGGGCAAGCCCGCCTCCGACGCGCAGCGCCGCTTCCTGAACGATCGCGACTCCTATGCACGCCTGATGGAGACGCGCGTCCCCGGCGGCAACATCGGCATCGCCCCGCATTCGCTGCGTGCCGTTGCGCTAGATGATCTCGACTGGGCCGCCCGCACGTTCCAGGGCAAGCCGGCGCACATCCACATCAGCGAGCAGACGCGCGAGGTCGAGGACTGCCTCGCCGCGCACCAGAAGCGCCCGGTCGACCTGCTGTTCGACACCATCCCGGTCGACGAACGCTGGTGCCTGGTCCACGCCACGCACGCCGACGCCAACGAGATCGCACGCATCGCCCAGGCAAAGCCCGTCGTCGGCCTCTGCCCCATCACCGAGGCCAATCTCGGCGACGGGCTGTTCGACGTACCGGCGCTGCTGGCATCAGGCGGCCGCTTCGGCATCGGCTCCGACTCGCTGGTCCGCATCTCCGCCGCCGACGAGCTGCGCACCTTGGAATACGGCCAGCGCCTGATCCGGCGCCAGCGCAACGTGCTGGGCGAGGCCCGGCGCTCGACCGGCCGCCTGCTGCTCGACGCCGCGCTAGAAGGCGGCGCCCAGGCGGTCGACCGGCCGATCGGCGCCATCGCGCCCGGCCAGCGCGCCGACTTCGTCGTGCTCCAGGACGATGGCCATAACGGCGGCCATCGCGACGACGCGGTCCTCGACCATTGGCTGTTCACCGCCGACAATGCCGCGATCAAGACCGTCTATCGCGGCGGGATTCCGGTCGTGCAGCAGGGCCGCCACCGCGACCGCGAGGCGATCACCAGGCGCTATCGCAAGGCTCTTGCCGGGGTGCTGGCCGCCTAGCCCCTCCGGCTAGCCTCTCGGACGCGACACATCGCCGGCGATACCTGCCCGAAGCGCCGCGATATCGGCTAGGATCGGCGCATGTCTTCGGCCGATGCAACGACCCCGCCCCGCCCCGCCCGCTGGGGGTTGGCCGCCAAGCTGTTCGCCATCCTGATCCTGCTGGGCGCCGTCGCAGTGCTGGTCACCGGCGTGCTTGGCTACTTCAGGGCCCGTGAGGCCCTGCAGGAGTCGATCTACAACCAGCTCACGTCGATCCGCAAAAGCAAGGCGCGCCAGGTCGAGATCTACTTCCGGACCATCCGCAACGAGCTGAGCCAGCTCGCCGTCTCGAAGATGGCGGTCGATGCCGCGCGCGAATTCAGTGCGACCTTCAAGGAGCTGGACCAAACCGACGTTTCGTTCGACACGCGACGCCTGGTCGGCAACTGGTACGCCGGCCAATTCGAGGCCGATATGCGCCGCGTCCTCGGCAAGGAACCGAACATCAACGACTACCTGCCGGTCGGATCGGCGGCCTACTATCTCCAGTACCACTATATCGTCACCAACCTCTATCCGGCCGACCGGCGCAAGCTGCTGGACGATCCCGGTGACGGCAGCGCCTACAGCAAACAGCACGCGCTCTATCATCCGTTGCTGCGGGGCGCCGCCACCTCCTTCGGCTTCTTCGACTTCATGATCGCCGACCCCAAGGCCGGCCGCATCGTCTACTCGGTCGAGAAGGAAGTGGATTTTGCCGCGTCGCTGCGCAGCGGCACCTATCGGCACTCTCATCTGTCCGCGGCCGTTGCCCGCTGCGGCACCGTTCCCGATAGATCGACCGTGTGCCTGGAGGATTTCGCCTCCTACGCGCCCTCGGGCGGCGCGCCGATCGCCTTCATGGCGGCGCCGATCATCGATCAGGGCGTCGTCATCGGCGTGCTGGTCGCGCAGTTGTCGATCGACGAAATCGACAATGTCGTGACCGGCGACCGGCGCTGGCGACAGGATGGCTTCGGCGCCACCGGCGAGGCCTATCTCGTCGGCCCGGACAATCTGGCGCGCTCCGGACCGCGGGACTTCTACGAGAACCGCGACCGCTACTATGCCGAGCTGAAACGCGGCGGCGAGGCGGACGAGAACATCGCTGCCATCCGCCGCTACGGCACGCCGGTGCTGCAGCAGAACATCCAGACGGCCGCCACCCGATCGGCTCTTGCCGGCACCGAAGGCACCGGCGAGATCGTGGGCTATCGCGGCATCCCGACGTTGGCCTCCTGGGGGCCGCTGGCGATCCCCGGCCTCAAGTGGGCGCTGATCGCCAAGGTCGACACGTCCGAGGCTTTCGCGCCGATCTACAAGCTGCAGCAGGATCTGATGATCGTGGGCGGCCTCGCGCTGCTGGTGGTGATCATGACCGCGGGTTGGCTGTCGCGCTCGTTGCTCGGGCCGTTGCGCGAGCTCACCGCCGGCGTGACGCGCTTCGCCGCCGGCGACTACGGCGCCAAGGTACGGGTCCGCACGCGCGACGAGATCGGCCGGCTCTGCGCTGCCTTCAACGGCATGGTCGACGAGCTGCACGACAAGAACGTCGTCATCGAAAGCAAGAACCGCGAGAACGAGGAACTGCTGCTGAACGTCCTGCCGGCGCCGATCGCCAACCGGCTGCGCGGCGGCGAACAGGGCATCGCCGACGGCTTCGCCGAGGTCACGGTCGCCTTCGCCGACCTGGTGGGCTTCACCGCCATGTCGTCGGACATGCCGCCGCAGGAAGTCGTGACCCTGCTCAACGGCCTGTTCACCCGCTTTGACGAGGCGGCCCACCAGCTCGGCATCGAGAAGATCAAGACCGTGGGCGACGCCTATATGGCGGTGTGCGGCATGCCCGTGCCGGTGCCCGACCATGCCGAGCGCATGGTGCGCATGGCGATCCGCATGGTCCATATCACCCGCGAGCACGCACTCGAGCATCATGTGACCATGAAGCTCCGGGTCGGCATCAACAGCGGCCCGGTCGTGGCCGGCGTCATCGGCAAGAGCAAGTACATCTACGATCTCTGGGGCGACACGGTGAACCTCGCCAGCCGCATGGAATCGGGCGGCGTCCCGGACGGCATCCAGGTCACCCGCCCGGTCTACGAGAAGCTCAAGGACGAGTTCGTCTTCGAGTCGCGCGGCCTGATCGAGGTCAAGGGCAAGGGCAGCGTCGAGGCCTGGCTTCTGCGGCTGTAGGGGGCGGCGTTCGGGCGCTGCATAACGCCCGTGACCGCCCGAATCTCCGCGCTATAGTGCGGCGGGAAGTGGGAAAACATGCAGTATTCCAGCAAAATCGCGATCGGGGCGGGTGTCGTCGTTTGTGCGATGGCTGCCATCTATGGCTACGCCTACTACAAATATCCGCCGCGGCGCGCCGAGCCCGCGCCCGTCGCAGCAACGCCGGCCGCTCCCGCTGCTCCCGCCGCTCCAGCGGCGCCCGCCGCCGCGACGCCGGCTCCGGCCCCCGCCGCACCGGCATCCACCACCGAAACACCCGCGGGCCCCAGCGCGCGCATGCTCTATCAGCGCTGCGTCCAGGGTGCCTTCCCCACCACGGAGGATGCCGAGGCGCGCAACGCCGATTGTTCGCGCGCCATCATCAGCCGTGAGCTCACGTCCGACGAGCTGGCGCTGGCGCGGCTGATCCGCGGCAGCGCCCGCGCGGCGCTGGGCGAGAGGGTGATGGCCAGCGACGATTATATGGAGGCGATGAAGCGCTACGACAGCCTGATCGATTCGCAGAATCCCGACGCGCTCAACCTGTTCCGCCGCGCCGTCGCGGCGGATGCCGTCGGCAACACCGACAAGGCGCTGGCCGACTTCAACCAGGCCATCCGCCTCGATCCCCAGGCGACCATGGCCTTCCTCGGACGCGGCGTCCTGCTGGCGACCCGCAAGCGCTCCTACGAACGCGCCATCGCCGACTTCGACAAGGTGCTGGTGCTCGAGCCCACCAACGTGCTGGCCCTGATCCGCCGCGGCGAGGCTTTTAGCCAGCTCGGCG
>JAUXRT010000043.1 GCA_030681635.1 Reyranella sp. | reverse complement strand
GGCCGAGGATGGTGAAGTAGTCGCCGTCGACGCGACTGAACAGATGCGCCCCCAGCCCCTCGAGCTGGTAGGCGCCGACCGAGGTCGTCACCTGCTCGCCGGCCCGCGCCAGATAGGCGTCGACGAAGGAGTCGGTAAGCGGTCGCATGGTCAGCCGGGCACGCTCGTTGCAATGCCACAGGCGCACGCCGGCACGCGCCACCACCACTGACGAGCAGAGCTCGTGCGTCTGGCCGGCGAGCGCCAAAAGCTGCTGGCGGGCGGCGGCCAGGGTCGGCGGCTTGTCGAACTGGCGGCCGTTGCAGGCCAGCGTCGAATCGGCACCGATCACCATTGCCGCGGGATGCCGTGCCGAGACCCGCTTCGCCTTGAGCTCGGCCAGCGTCTCGGCGACATCCTGCGGCGAGGCGCGTTCACCGAGCAGGCTCAGCTTGACCTCGTCCTCGTCGACGCCCGACGGCTCGACATCGAACGTGAGTCCGGCGTTGGTGAGGAGCTGGCGCCGCGAGGCGCTGGCGGAAGCGAGGATGAGCGCGGGGACGGGCATGATCTGTGACGCTTACGCGGGTTCGAGGCGGAACAGGCCACCGTCATTGGCGTGGGTGACGAGATAGAGGAGCCCATCGGGGCCCTGGCGCACGTCGCGGATATAGGGAAGACGGCCCACGAGCAACCGCTCTTCGCTGCGGTAGCGCTCGCCGTCGAGTTCGATGCGGAACAGCGCCTCGTTCGACAAGGCGCCCGTGAAGGCCGAGCCCCGCCAGCCCGGGAAACGCTGGCCGGTGTAGAAGCAAAGGCCCGAGGGCGAGATCGACGGCACCCAGACGCGCACCGGGTCCTGCAGGCCGGGCAGGCTCTTGTGGTCGCTGATCTTGGCGCCGCTGTAGTCGATGCCGTGGGTGACGAGCGGCCAGCCGTAGTTGGCGCCTGAAGTGAGCAGGTTGAGTTCATCGCCGCCGCGCGGTCCATGCTCGACCAGCCACATCCGGCCGGTGTCGGGATTCATCGCCAGCCCCTGCGGGTTGCGATGGCCCCAGGTGAAGATCTCCGGCCGGGCGCCGGCGCGGCCGACGAAGGGATTGTCGGAGGGCACCGAGCCGTCGTCGCGCAGGCGGATCACCTTGCCGCCAAGATCGCCGAGATCCTGGGCGCGGCGCATCTGGTAGCGCTCGCCTGTCGTCACGTACATCAAACCGTCACGATCGAAGGCGATGCGCGAGCCGAAATGCAGGCCGCCCGAGGTGCGCGGCAGGGCCTCGAAGATCGGCGTCACATTACGGAGACCGCCGTCGGTGAACTCCGCCCGCGCCACCACGGTGGCGGCACCGCCGGCGCCTTCGGCCGAGTAGGACAGATACAGCACGCGATTGCGCACGAACACCGGGTGCAGGCAGACATCGAGCAGGCCGCCCTGGTTGCTCGCATAGACTTTCGGCACGCCGCCGAGCGGTGTGCGGTCCAGCCGTCCGTTGGCGAACAGGCGCAGGCGGCCGGGCCGCTCGGTGATCAGCAGCCGCCCGTCGGGCAGGAAGGCGATGCTCCAGGGCTGCTCGAGGTCGCGGCTGAGCGTCGCCAAGCGGTACGCCGCCTTGGCGCTCCGCGTGACGTCCTGTGCCTGGACGCTCGTCGGCACGGCGGCCGGCGCGGCGAGGCCTGCGGCGGCTGTAACAGCGAGGAAACGACGGCGGCGCATAGACCCTCGGGACAGCAGGGATGTGTGCCAGCCTGGCCGGGCTGGCGCGCGGGAAGCCGGTCACTATACTCGACCGCCGCAACCAGCCCCATAACTGTGAGGGGACTTTCCGTGACCGACCGCTTCCTGCGCACCGGCATCTTCCTCGCGCCGTTCCACACGCTCGACGAGAATCCGACGCTTGCGATCGAGCGCGACATGGAACTGGTCCAGCACTTGGACCGGCTGAACTATCACGAGGCCTGGATCGGCGAGCATCATTCCGGCGGCTTCGAGATCATCGCCTCACCCGAAATGTTCATTGCCGCCGCGGCCGAGCGCACCCGGCACATCCGCCTCGGCACCGGCGTCGTGTCGCTGCCCTACCACAACCCGTTCATGCTGGCCTCGCGCATGACCCAGCTCGACCACATGACGCGCGGCCGTGCCATGTTCGGCGTCGGCCCGGGGTCGTTGGTGCACGACGCGGCCAAGCTCGGCATCAAGCCGGCTGCCCAGCGTGACCGCATGGCCGAATCGCTCGACATCATCATGGAGCTGATGGCGGGCAAGTCGGTGACGCACAAGTCGGATTGGCTCGATCTCAACGCCGCCCAGCTTCAACTCTTGCCCTACAGCCCGGGCGGCATGGAAATGGCGGTGGCGAGTTCGCGCTCGCCGGTCGGCGCCGTCGCCTCGGGCCGGCACGGCATCGGCATGCTGTCGATCGGCGGCACGTCCGACGATGCCCTGAAGGCGCACGCCGCCAACTGGGGCGTCTATGTCGAGAATGCCCGGAAGAACGGCCGGACGGCCGACCGCTCGAAGTGGCGCATCGTTACCTTCGCGCATGTCGCGGAAACGCGCGAACAGGCCTTCAAGGACGTGAATTTCGGCATCGACCGCTTTGCCAAGTATTTCACCGACGTCGCCACCTTCCCGATTCTTCCGCCCGGCATCACCAATGCGGCCGAGTACCTGACCAAGGAAGGCATTGCCTGCATCGGCACGCCCGAGGATTGCGTGAAGCACTTCGAGCGGCTGTGGAAGGGCTCGGACGGCGGCTTCGGCGCCGTCCTGCTGCTCGCCCACAACTGGGCCGACTGGCCGGCAACGCAGCGCTCCTATGAATTGATGGCGCGTTTCGTCCATCCGCATTTCCAGCGCAACGCTAACGCGCCGAGGCAGCAGAGCTACGACATCGCCGTCGGCAACCGCGAGGTTTACTCGGTGCAGTCGCAGGCAGCCGTGGCCGGCGAGATCGAGAAGTACCAGGCCGCCAAGACAAAGCGCGCCGCCGAATAGCCGCGGCCGAACAGCTAACGAATTTCAAGGGAGAGAGAGATGTCCAAGTCCATTCTGATGCACGAGAACGGTGGCCCGGAGAAGATGCAGCTTCACGACGTCGAGGTCGGTGCGCCCGGTCCCGGCCAGGTGAAGATCCGCCACACCGCGATCGGCCTCAACTTCATCGACGTCTACACACGCTCGGGCCTCTACGCGACGCCGATGCCGAACGCGGTTGGCCGCGAGGCCG
>JAUXRT010000032.1 GCA_030681635.1 Reyranella sp. | reverse complement strand
TCGAACTGACCGCCCGCGTGCATGACGAATGCAACGGCTCCGACGTCTTCGGCTCCGACATCTGCACCTGCCGGCCCTACCTGACCCACGCCATTGAGGAATGTATCCAGGGCGCGCAGCGCGGTGGCGTCGGTCTGGTGTCCTATTTCCGCAAGGAAGGCCGGGCGCTGGGCGAGGTCACCAAGTTCCTGGTCTACAACGCACGCAAGCGCCAGGTCGGTGGCGACACCGCGGACCAGTATTTCAACCGCACCGAATGTGTGGCCGGCGTGCAGGACATGCGTTTCCAGGAGCTGATGCCCGACGTGCTGAACTGGCTGGGCATTCGCAAGATTCACCGGTTGGTCTCCATGAGCAACATGAAGTACGACGCGATCACACGCGCCGGCATCGAGGTCGTGGAGCGCGTCAACATCCCCGGCCACATGATCCCCGCCGACGCCCAGGTCGAGATGGATGCCAAGAAGGCGGCCGGCTATTTCAGCGCCACCAAGCCCGGCTCCAACGAACTCGCGCGACCGAAGGGACGCAAGCTCGATGAGTAACTCAAGCGGGACCGCGGTCGCCACGACCGACACCGTCGCCTATCTCCGCACCCCCGCCGCGATTCGCGAGCGGGCGGCACTCGTTCTGCAGCATGTCGAGAACGGGCAGTCCGCGTGGTTCTCGCTGGATGCCGGCGGCCTCGAAGCCGCGGTGCAGGCCACGCTCAAGGTGACGCGCCAGCGCTTCCGCGATCCGGCGAAGATTCCCTTCCATTCGCGCTGGCGGCATTTTGAGGCCGGCGGCCGCGATCGCTGGGCGATGCTGGCCGAGCGGATGAAGGACCTGTCGGCGGCGGAGATCGCGCGGCGGCGCATCGATCTCGCCGTCGTGGCGGTGCTGCTCGATGCCGGCGCCGGCGGCCTGTGGTCGTACAAGGAACCGGCGAGCGGGCAATCCTTCATGCGCTCCGAGGGGCTGGCGGTCGCGAGCTTCAACATGTTCGCCAACGGCGCCTTCAGTCGCGATTCCAGGAACGATCCGCTGCGCGTCGATGCCGAGCGCCTGGCCCGGCTGACGCCGAACGATATCGCCATGGGTTTTCAGGTGCGCGGTCACAATTCACTCCTGGGATTGGAGGGGCGCGCCGGACTTCTGCGCAAGCTGGGCAACGTCGGACTCGAGCGGCCGGGTGCGCTGTTCGATCTCCTGGCATCAGGTCCCGAGGTGAAGGCAGCGTCGATCCTGGCGATGCTGCTCGACAAGCTCGCGCCGATCTGGCCGTCGCGACTCGAACTCGACGGCGTGGCCCTGGGCGACGTGTGGCAGCATCCGGCCGTGGGGCTGGTGCCGTTCCACAAACTCTCGCAATGGATGAGCTATTCGATCGTCGAGCCGCTGCAGGGTGCGGGGCTGAAGGTGGTCGAGCTCGATGCGCTGACCGGCCTGCCGGAATATCGCAATGGCGGGCTGCTGGTCGATTCGGGGGCGTTGAAGCCCAAGCAGAAGCTGCTGCTGGAAAAGGTCTTCGCGCCCGGCGACGAGGCGATCGTCGAATGGCGGGCGCTCACCGTGGCGCTGCTCGACCAGGTGGCCGAGCATGTCCGCGGGCACCTCAAGATGGATGCCGCAAGCCTGCCGCTGGTGAAGGTGCTGGAGGCCGGCACCTGGTTCGCCGGCCGCACGCTCGCCGCGGAACGCCGCAAGGACGGCGGCCCACCGATCTCCGTGGAGAGCGACGGCACGGTGTTTTAGAAGTTGAAGCCCCCTTCGCCCCCTTCGGGGGCACTTCCCCCGCTTCGCGGGGGCAGGAAAGAAGCCCAACTCCTCCCCCGTCATCGGGGGAGGTGCCCCGGAGGGGCGGAGGGGGTCATAACGGGGAGAAGAAGTAATGTCGTTGCCGCACTCGATCCATGTCGTGTCGCATCCGCTGGTGCAGCACAAGCTCTCCAAGATGCGCGACAAGCAGACGTCGAGCGCCAACTTCCGCCGCCTCCTGCGCGAGATCGGGTTGCTCCTCGGCTACGACGCCACCAGGGACCTGCCGCTGGTGAACCAGAGGATCGAGACGCCGATCGCGGCGATGGACGCCCCCTTGCTCGACGGCAAGAAACTGGTGATCGTGCCCATCCTGCGCGCCGGCCTCGGGCTCGCCGAAGGGTTGCTCGACCTGATGCCGCTCGCACGCCAGGGCCACGTCGGGCTCTACCGCGATCCGCGCACGCTGCAGGCGGTCGAGTATTACTTCAAGATCCCGCAGGACATCTCCGACCGCGACGTGCTGGTGTGCGATCCCATGCTGGCGACGGCCCATTCGGCGATCGCCGCTGTGGATCGTTTGAAGGAGTCGGGCGCCAAGCGGATCAAGTTCATCTGCATCCTGGGCTCGGAAACCGGCGCCCGGGCCTTCGCCGAGGTCCATCCCGACGTGCCGGTGTTCGCGGCGGCGATCGATGCAAAACTCAACGATCACGGGTATATTGTTCCCGGGCTCGGCGATGCGGGCGACCGCCTCTTCGGGACCAAGTGATCAGTTGGGGGGAAACCGCATGTCACCGGATCTCAAGTATCTGCTGTTCTCGACGCTCCTTTGCTTCGTCCAGGTGCTGATCGCCGCCGCAGGCGCCAACCAGGCCGTCGGCTTGCCGACGCTGGCCGGCAACCGCGAGAGCCTGCCCGCGATCACCGGTTGGGCCGGACGCGCCAAGCGCGCCCATCTCAACATGATCGAGAACCTGGTGCTGTTCGCGGCGCTGGTGCTGATCGCGGTGACGGCCGGCAAGGCCAACGCCATGACCGCGATGGGCGCCATGATCTTCTTCTGGGGCCGCGTCGCCTACGCCGTCATCTACGTCGCCGGCATCGCCTGGCTGCGCACGGTGGCGTGGTTCGTGTCGGTGATCGGCATGGCCCTCATCGCCATCGAACTGCTGAAGGCGATGTAGCGGCGCCTCACGATGGCCGGGAAAGTCGCGCCGGGCCGCCGCCTCATCCACCTTGAGGCGACGGCGACGTGATGCGATGGCGGACGCCGATCCCGGGACCTTATGGGCCATCCTGCTGGCGGAGGGACACGCCGCTCTCAGCGCGCCGGAGCAGGTCGAAGTCACCCTGTGGATCTTGGGTCATTTCCCGGGCGCGGTGCCCGCCACTTTCCTGATCGAGAGTGCATCGGACGCGGGCAGGGTGGCCGCCTTCGCCGACCACTGGATCGACATCGGCAAGTCGCAGCTGGCGGCGCCGCTCGCCCGCCTGGCGCTGGCGGCTCATGAGCAGGCGTGCGGCAGCGAGGCGGCGCCCACGGCCGGCAGCGTCGCCACGCTGGCGCTCGCACTCGCGGAAATCGACGCGCGCGAAAACGTGCCGGAGCTGCGCCGCCAGGCCGCGAGCCTGGTCGATCGCCATCGGACGATGGCGCGCGCGTTGTGGGGCGAGGCCGATCCGAGGGTCGCCTGGAGCGACGTGATCGCGAGCCGGCTGGCGGCGGCCGATGGACGATCGGCGGAAGCCGCCGACCTGATGGCCCGCGCCTACGGCCGGGCCGTGGTCGCGGGCGGGCCGCTCGACGACTTCGTGCGCGCGATCGTGGGCCGTTTCATCGAGCTCGATGCCGCGCGGGCCGCGATCGTGATGCGGGCCGAGCTCGCCCGTCGCGACGGCCTGGCCGAGGCCGAGGATGCCGCCACGCTGCGGCAGATCCACGATGTCCTGGCGGCGGTGGCGCAGTGGAAGGTGCCGGACGAGGCGAGCCGCCTGCACGAGCGCCTGGTCGCGTTGACGGGCCGGCTGCACGGCGAGGAGTCGGCGGCGCATGGCGAGGCGCTCTACCAGCAGGGCCGCTTCCAGAGCCTCCATATAGACTTGGCGTTGGGCGAGCCGGCGCTGCGCCGGGCCGTCGCGATTCAGGAACGCGTGACGCCGGCATCGCCGACGGCGCTTGGCCGGACGCTGCGTCAGCTCGCGCTGGTGCAGTGGCGCCGGGGCGATGCGGCGGAAGCGGAAGCGCTGCTGCGCCGGACCGTGGTGATGCTGCGTCGCCACGAGAGCGGCAATGAGACCGCGCTGGTGGGGGCGGCCATCGATCTCGCGGGGACGATCCAGGAGCAGGGACGCTGGCGGCAGGCGGAGGCGCAGTTCACCGAGGCTTTCCGGATCGCCCATCGGCTGTTCGGCGAGAATGCGTCGGAGACGGAAGAGGCCCGCCAATGCCTTGCCCTGTTCCGGCGCGACCTCGCCCATCATCATGCGGACGGCAAGCTGTTCGGTCTCTGTTACCACCTGCCTGTTCCTCGGGGCGACGACCGCTGGGCGCTTGCGGTGCGCCTGTTGTTCGACGTGGCGCAGCACGCGCGTTCGGACGAGGACGAATCGATGCTGCGCGCCGAGGGCGCCACCTTGCTGGCGCGCGGCGGCCAGGTGGCCCGCGCCCTCAAGGTGGCGGGTGGCATGTCGGGTGTCGCGCATCACGAATGGGAGGCGGCGGCCGTTTATGCCCACGCCGCGCGCGTCGAGGGCGAGGCGCGCGCCGCCGCTGCGGCGCTTGCGGTGCTGGAAGCAGCGGTCGAGCAGGCCGGCCGCGTCGCGGTGTTCGAGCGGACCGGCGAGGCGGCGCTCGACGATCTGCGCGACGCCGTTCGATCGATCGCCGGATCCGATCTTGCCGGCGTGTTGGCCGGGCTGGTGCGCGACAGCAAGCCGGCGACCGTACAGGGCTGGACCTTCTACGACCGATTGAACACCGGCGAACTGGAGACCGCCTGGGCGATGCTGCAGGAGATGCCCGGGGACCGCGGCGTGCAGGCCAGCGACCTTTGCCGCCGCGCCGCGGAGGCCGGGCGGGGCGATCTGGTTCGCGCCGTCGCCTCTTCTCCGCTGATCGGCCACATGGGTCACGCCGCGGTGGCCGGCCTGCTCGCGGTCGGCGCGCCGGACGAGGCCGCGGCGATGGCCGGATCGCTGGAGAATTCGTTCGACCGTCTCGAGGCCGTCGTCGCGCTGGCGCGGGCGGCGGCGGTTGCCGGACAGCCGGAGGGTTTCGAACGATGGGCGAGCGAGGCGATCACGCTTCTAAGCAAGTCGTCGGGTGGTGCCTTTCAGTCGCTGGCGGCGCTGGCCGAAGGCGCGACCGCGCTCATGGGGCCGCACGATGCGATGGCATGGGCACGCCAGCGCTTGCCGGCCCGCGATCTCGCCGCCTTCGCGTCCGCCATGGCGCGACGCCTGATCCATGACGATCATCCCGACGAGGCGCGCGCGATCGTTGCCGGCCTCGATTTACCGCAGGCCGCCCGCGATCTTGAAGCCGACATCGCACGCCACGGCCGGCGCGCCGCCGACAAGGCGGCCCTGGCCCGCATCGAAGCCCGTATCGAGGCGCGCGAGGTCGAAGTCGCGCTGCAGGAGATCGGCAGGCTCCACAACGCCTGGTTCGCGGTCGACTGCAGTATCGCGCTTGCAACGTCGGTCGAAGGGGGCGCCGCCTATGCGGCCCTTCAGGCGGGTCTCGACGCTCTTCCGGGCCACTACGAGGACGAGGCCCTGGCGGGGCTCGCCAAGGAGCATTTCCGCTACGACGCGGCGCGTCTTCTGGGACAGGCGGCGCGGCGGCTGCTCGGGCCGGCCGCGCGTGCCGCGTTCGCCGACGCCGCGTTCGAGCGCGCCTGCGAACTCGCCGATCTGCCGCGTGCGGCAACGCTCGTGATCGCCGCGGGCGAGGCCAATCTGCCCGACGCCACTGCCGGCTAACGCGGCGACGGGCTCGTCAACTCCCGGCCAGGACAGCGGCGACGCCGACCACCAGGGCAACGGCGGCGACGGCCCGAAGCGCCACGAACCGGCCGGGCGGCACCATCATATGACTCCATTGCAGCAGCAGGGCGGCGACGAGCCAGGCCGCGCCCAACCGCCACGCTTCGTCCAGGACCAAGTATAGAGCGGCCGAAGCGGCGAGCGCCGTGAGCGCTGCCGCGAGGTTGCGCAGGCGCATGCCCGCCGCCGGCCAGGCGTTGTTCCAGAAATACAGGGCGGCGCCCAGCGCTCCAGCCGCGGTCCAGGCAAGTTCCGTCACATCCTGCCTCCCGACGGGCCCTGGTTGGCTCGGTCTCAGTGCTTCGGCGCTCCGGCGCCCCTAGTGCTTCGGCGCCGCGGCGCCCAGGGCCTCGACGTCGAGGGAGATGTCGAGGCTGCCGGCCTTCTCGAACACCAGCGTCAGCGGCACCTTGGCGTCCTTGGCGAACGGTGCCTTGAGGCCCATGAACATGATGTGATAGCCGCCGGGCTTCAGCATTACCGTGGCGCCGGCGGGGATTTCCAGCCCCTTCTCGAGCTCACGCATCTTCATCACGTTGCCGTCCATCCGCACCTCATGGACCTCGACCCTGGCCGAGACCGTGCTGCGCGCGGCGATCAATCGGTCCGGCGTCGTGCCCTTGTTGGTGACGGTGAGGAAGCCGCCGCCCGACTGCGCCGTGGACGGCGTGGCGCGCGTCCATGGGTGCGTGATCTCCAGGGCGCCCACCTTGTAGTCCTGGGCGGTTGCCGGAACGGACAGGAAAGCGAGGGCGGCGGCGGCAATGACGAGGGGGGTGATGCGGCGGGTGATCATGGCGTTCTCCTTAACGTATCGCGAAGACGATGGGGATGGTGAAGGTGGCGCTCTCGGCGCCCAGTCCCGGGGTGAGCGGCGGCAGGCGGGCGCGCTGAACCATGCCGAGCGCGGCGCGGTCGAGCGTTTCGAGGCCGCTGCCGGTCAGGACCTGGGCGGAAACCAGCCTGCCCGAGGCGGCGATCACCACATGGACGACGACGCGGCCCTGATGGCCTTGTCGTCGCGAGTGCATCGGATAGTCGCGCTCGCGCTCGATGGCGGCGGCCAGTCGGTCGAGATAGCTGGGATCGTGACGCGGTGCGGCAGGTGCCGGGGCGGGCGCCGACACGGCGGGTGCCGGCGGCGCGGCAGCAGCGACGGCGGGAGCCGGGCGCGGCACCGCGGCCGGCTTGGGCGGCGTAGGCTTCGGCACCGGTGGCTTCGGCTTCTCGAACACCAGCGGCGGTGGCGGCTCGGGCTCGGGAATGAAAGCGGGATCGAAGGCGACGATTTCCGGCTCGGGCGGCGGCGGTTCCGATTGAGGTTCGGCCGTCGGCTCCTGTTCCGGTTCTGGTAGAGGAGCGGCCGCCGGCATCACGACCTCGATCTCGACCGGCTGCGTCTCGTCGAAGGCGGGCGAGCGCTGCCAGAGATCGAGCACCGCAATGCCGACCAGAGCATGCAGCCCCGCCGCCGCGGCAAGCGCGAACGGCGGGATGCGCGTGGGTGTAGAAGCCCTCATCGGCGAGTCGACCTCAAAACCGCGCCTGGATGCCGGCGAAGACGGAAGCGCCATCGCCGGGATTGTAGAGCTGACTGGTCGCGAGCGCGTTGTTGATGACGCCGACGTTGGAGACATACATGTTGTTGGTGAGGTTGCGGGCGTCGACGAAGATCTCGACGCCCTTGAATCCGGTGTAGCCGGCCTTGGCGCCGAGCAGGGCGTAGGGTGCGGTCATGAAGGCCGGGTTGTTCACGTTGTCGACGAAGTAGCCTTGCGGGACCCATTCGAGGTTGGGCCCGATATAGAAGCCGTTCGGCGTGTTGTAGCGCGCCTCGGCCCGAATGTAGAAGGGCGGTGCGCCGGGCAGCTGGTTGTTGCCGTAGATCGGGTTGTTGTCGAAGCGATAGTCGCTGTAGGTCAGCGCAAGCCGGCCGGTGATGCGCTCCATGAAGGTGCCGTTCAAGCCGAGCTCGACGCCCTGGTGGATGGCGGACGGGATGTTGACGGCGATCGCCGCGCCGCCGGAGTTCGGTATCACCAGCAGCTGCAGCTCGTCCTTCACCCAGGAGCGGTAGATCGACAGGTCCCAGCCGAGTGTCGGGCCGATGCTGCCGCGCGTGCCGATCTCGGCCGTCCACGAGGTCTGGGGCGCCAGGTTGGCGAAGCCCGGTGCGACACTGGGGTTGAGTTCCGACCAGGCCGGCGGCTCGGCGGCGCGCGAGACGTTGGCGAAGAACTGCAGGCCCTTGCGCGGCTCCCACAGCGCGCCGATCTTGGGGTTGACCTCGAAGTAGGTGCGCATGCCGGAATCGTTGCCGTTCACCAGGAAGTTGTCGGTGAGCGAGCGGTTGGCCCAGTTGAACTGCACGCCGGTCACGATCGAGAGTGTCGGCGTCACGTAGAACCAGTTCTCGCCGTAGAGTTCAACGCTGCTCGACTGCTCGGTGACGTCGTTGGTGAGGGCGCCGGGCAGGCCGAAGTTGTTCCTGTACTGCCTGTTGCTGTTGGTGCCGGCAAAGAAGTTGATGCCGGCGATGAAGTCGTCGCGATAGCCCCCGACCTGGCGGGTGCCCTTGTATTGGGCGGTGGCGCCGTAATCGAGCAGGTTGTTGTCGATCACCCCGAAGGTGAGCGGATGGAACAGGTACTTCGATTTCACGAAGCCCTGCAGCGTGATGCTGTCGTCGCCGACGTCGATCACCGTGGTGTTGGCGAAGCGGAACGAGTCGATGTCGCGCCGCGTGTTCTGCAGCACGTTGGCGAGCGGGCCCTGCTGCGGATTGGTCCAGTACTGCTGCTGGGTCAGCGAGCCCGGGATCTGGTTGCGGATCTGGTTGCCCGACAGGAAGAAGCGGGTCTCGACGGAGGAGCCGATCTGGGCCCCGATATTGCCGTTGAAGCGCGTCAGGTTCTGGTTGGTGTGCTCGCGAAATCCGTTGGAACTCAAGTTGGTGAGGGACATCCAGGCGTCCCACGGCCCCTCGGAAAAGCCGGCGGCCGCCTGCTCGCCCAGCGTATTGTAGCTGCCGCCGTAGAAGCGGGTGGCGAAGCCGGGGTTGCTGCGTCCCGTCGGCGAGACGAAGTTGATGGCGCCGCCCAGGGTCATGGCGCCGTAGCGCAGCGCATTGGCGCCCTTGTAGACCTCGATATATTGCTCGGCGAGCGGGTCGATCTCGTGGAAGTCGCCGCTGCCGTCGGCCTGGTTGATCGGCGAGCCATCCTGCAGGAGCCGCACGCCACGCAGGTGGAAATTGCGCGACAGGCCCGACCCGCGGATCACGAGCTTGGAATCCTCCTGGCCGTATTTGCTCTGGATCCAGACGCCCGGCGTGTAGTCGAGCATGTCCTTCATGGTGGTGGCGCGGCCGTCGAGATAGCGCTCGGCCGGCACGATCTCGACGCCGCCCGGTGTCTTGTTGATCTGCTCCAGCGCATCGGCGGCCGAGGGCACGGTGAGCGACGCCGAGGGCGCGGTGACGGTGATGGCAGGAACCTGGATCTGGGCCACGGAGTCTTCGGCAAGTGCCTCGCCGCCGCCGGCCATCGACAGCAGGGCCAGCGCCGCAATTCTAGTGCGCATGGCCGCCGGCCGCCTTCTTCAAGGTGACGAACGGCGCGGGCTCGGGCAGGTCGCTCCACTTCTGGCCGGCGGCGGGAATGCCGGTCCAGTTGGCGCTGCCCTTCTCGCAGATCTGGATCACCGGGAAATAGAGCGTCTCGCCCGGCTTGCCGGGCAGGCGCATCGAGAGCGCGAACTCGTCGAAGTGGGCGTTGTCGAGCCGGCCGCCGGTCCATGTCACCTCGGTGACGGCCTCGCGGATCTTGAAGCCGTGACCGCTGTCGACCGGCGGATCGAGCGGCCGCGACTTGATCTCGATCGTCCAGCCCGGCTTGGGCATCGGCTTGGCCGACAGCACGCCCTCGGGGATGCGGATGGTCACCGCCGTGGTGGCCGAGCCCTTGCAGCCGTGGGTGACGCGGAAGGCGGTGCGGAAATAGCCGCCGGCCGTTCCTTCATTGGGATCGGCGACGGTATGGGCGTGGGCAAATCGGGGCGCAAGCGCCGGCATGAGCGCAAGGCCTGCAAAGGCGACGGCGGTCGCCCTGAGAATCGACAACATGGCAAGATCCTTCGACTGACGTGACGGAACGCACGCACCTGAGGCGCGCGTTGCTTGTTCGACGTTCAGACGAAGGTGGGTGGGGCTCGCGGCTGGCTGGGTCCGTCGCGGCTGCCGACGGGCGAGAGACTATCCGTTGCCGCGACGAAACGGATGGCGGCGACAACGTGTTCGACGCGGGTGAAGACGGTGGAAAGTTCAGCCAGCACCGGAGCGTGTGCGAGGCCGAGGCAGCATTCGTGGCTCTTGCCGGCGGCCGGCATCTGACCCTGGGCGTCGTCCTGGCCACCGTTCTGACCTGAGTTCGGCAGACAGAAGACGCCCCACATCTTGGCGGCGACGTCCGGGCCGCTGTCGCGCATCATTGCGGCGTGGGCGAGCGGCTGCAGGAAATTGAGGGTGATCGCAAACAACGCCGCGGCGAATGCCGCCGCGCGCCAGCCCTGCTCGGGTCGTTTGCGATCCATGGCCCAAACTACACGGCAAAGCAGCCGGGGTGGAAGAGGTCACTCTGTCGCCCGGACGCCCCAGGCAATCCGGCGTCTAGGCAAGATGATCACAAACCGACTATGGTCCCGGCCTTTATTTTCAGGGGGAGTCTCGACCGATGGGCAGAAACGACATGCCGCGTGTGATTGCCGGCATCCTGGACAGCGGGGCCTGCTGGTTCGTGGCGCGCCTTGTCCTGACCTTTGTCTTCTGGGGCGCCGGCATCGGCCATCTCGTCGACTTCAAGCAAAGCGTCGCCGAGATGACGGCGCACGGGCTGGAGCCGGCGGCGCTGATGAACATCCTGCTGGTCGTGACCCTGCTCGTGGGCTCACTGCTGATCCTGCTCGACCGCTGGCTGTGGCTGGGCTGCGGCATCCTGAGCGGCTTCCTGGTGGTCGCGATCGTGCTCGCCCATCATTTCTGGACGATGGCCGAGCCGGAGAAGACCCTGCACTTCCGCGTCGCCACCGAACATGTCTCGCTGATCGGCGGCTTCATGGCGTTGGCCATCGCCGGACGGCTGCGCGACCTCCGAAACCGCTGATCGATCAGGCGAGGAGCGCGGCCAGCCGAGGGTCGCCGCTCCTGCGGGCATGGGCGTGCAGCAGCCACATGGCGCCGACCTGGAAGCCGTGGAAGGTGCGGCGGCCGTCGCGCAGCTCTTCTAGGAAGGCGGCGAAAGGCACCTCGTGGGTGAGCAGCACCTCGCCGTCGTCGAGCCTGGGGTCGGCCACCTTGCGCGCGTCGAGCGCCACGAAACAGTGCACGCGGTTGTCGAGGCGCGGCGCGTTGGCGAAGAAGCTGCCGAGCGGCAGCCATTCCTCGCTGGCAAAGCCGGTCTCTTCCAGGAGTTCGCGCCGCATCGCCTCGATCGGCTCGCCTGAGGTGTCGAGGATGCCGCTCGGCAGCTCGATCACGACCTGCCGCGCGCCGTGGCGATATTCCTCGACCAGCAGGATGTTGCCGTCGTGCGTGAGCGCGATGGCAGTGACCCAGTCGGGTTGCTCGATGACATGGAAGGGCGACAGGACGCGGCCGTTGGGCAGCTCCACGGCGTCGGAACGCAGCGCCAGCCAGCGGTCCTTGTAGGCGTATTTCGACTCGAGCACCTTCCAGGGCGCGATGGTCTTGCCGTCCGCCACCTTGTCCGCCACGTCAGACCGCCGTCCAGCCGCCGTCGACCACCAGCTCGGCGCCGGTGACGTAGGAGGATTCGTCGGAGGCCAGGAACAGGATGGCGCGGGCCACCTCGTCGACCTCGCCGGCACGACCCATCGGCACGCCCTTCAGCGTCTTGGCCCGCATTGCCGGATCGGCGGTGCTGCCCGAGGTGCGCATCGGCGGCATCAGGCCGGGATGCACGGAATTGACCCTGATACCGTGCTTGCCGTGCTGGGCGGCGCCCGCCTTGGTGATCAGCCGGACCGCGCCCTTGGAGGCGTTGTAGCCGACATGGAGATAGCCTTGGCCCACGATGCCGGAGATCGAGGACAGGTTGACGATCGAGCCGCCACCCGACTGCTTCATGGCCGCGGTGGCGTACTTCATGCCGAGGAACACGCCGGTGGCATTGATGCCCATCAGCCGGTTCCAGGCCGCGGTGTCGTAGAGGTCGGTCTCCGCCGAGCCCGATATGCCAGCATTGTTGACCAAAACGTCGAGCCGGCCGTGCGCCGCCACCGTTGCCTCGACCGCCGCCTTCCACTGGGCCTCGTCGGTGACGTCGAGATGGATATAAGAGGCATGGCCGCCGGCCTTGCCGATCCCGGCCACCACTTCCTTGCCCTCCTGGTCGAGGATGTCGGCCACGACCACCGCCTTGGCGCCCTCGGCCGCGAACAGGCGGGCCGTGGCCGCGCCCATACCGCTGGCGGCGCCGCTGACAAGCGCCACTTTGCCGGTCATCCGCATCCACTTCCTCCTCTTTAAGGCCGTGCTATCGTTGACGGCACCGTTACGGCCTGTTCTGATAAAGACTTGCACGCATCTTGCTAGATAGCGAGAGCGGTACGGGGAAGGCGCTTGGGAACTTATAGGGGTATGTGATGAACGAACATGAACTGCGTGGCCTGATCGGGAAGGTGAAGGCCGGGAAGATGTCGCGCCGCGGCTTCGTGCAGCGGATGATGGCGGTGGGCATTGCCGCACCTTTCGCCACCCAGCTGCTGGTCCATTCGGGCGTTGCCATGGCGCAGAGCCCGTCGACCTACAAGCCGACCAAGCGTGGCGGCGGCGGTCCGCTGAAGGTGCTGTGGTGGCAGGGCCCGACCTTGCTGAACCCGCATTTCGCCGTCGGCACCAAGGACCAGGACGGCTCGCGCCTGTTCTACGAGCCGCTAGCGGCGTGGGACAATGACGGCAACCTTCAGCCCAAGCTCGCGGCCGTGATCCCGAGCAAAGAGAATGGCGGCATCGCGGCCGACGGCAAGTCGGTGACCTGGAAGCTGAAGCAGGGCGTGACCTGGCATGATGGCAAGCCGTTCACGGCCGACGACGTCGTGTTCAACTGGGAATATGCCAAGGATCCGGCGACCGCCTCGGTCACCATCGGCTCC
>JAUXRT010000031.1 GCA_030681635.1 Reyranella sp. | reverse complement strand
GTCCTAGGCCGGGAAGCCGACCTGGTTCACCAGAATGTCGTAGGCACGGGCGCAGATCTCGACCTTGCTCTCCATGGTGTCGGCCTTGACCTTCTCGTCGAACGCCATCACGACGACCGCCGCGCCGTAGCGGCGGACCTTGCGGGCGTGCGCGATGAAGGGCTCGACGCCCTCCTTCATGGAGATCGAATTCACGATCGGCTTGCCGGCGACGCACTTGAGGCCGGCCTCGATCACGCTCCACTTGGAGCTGTCGATCATGATCGGCACCTTGGCGATGTCGGGCTCGACCGCGATCAGCTTCAGGAACGTGTCCATCGCCTTCTCGGCGTCGAGCAGGCCTTCGTCCATGTTGACGTCGATGATCTGGGCGCCGCTGTCGACCTGCTGGCGCGCGACCTCGACGGCGGCCGTGTAGTCGCCCTCCAGGATCAGCTTCTTGAACCGGGCCGAGCCCGTGACGTTGGTACGCTCGCCGATGTTGATGAAGGTCGCGCGTGGACCGGTCGTCTGCTCTGTCACTTGATCATCGGCCATCAGAAGAAACTCGCTGCTTCCATACCACTGAGACGCAGCGCCGGCGGCAGCACATGCCACTGCCGGGGCTTCACGCCCTTCACTGCCTCGGAGATCGCCTTGATGTGGGCCGGCGTCGTGCCGCAGCAGCCACCGACCACATTCAGCCAGCCGTTCTCGGCCCAGCCCTTGACCAGCTTGGCGGTCATGGCCGGCGGCTCGTCATAGGCGCCAAGTTCGTTGGGCAGGCCGGCGTTGGGATAGACGCAGAGCAGACCCTCGACCTGCGGGTTGAGCGCGCTTACGTAGGGGTGCAGCTCAGTGGCGCCAAAGCTGCAGTTCAGTCCCATGGTGAGGGGCCTGGCGTGCCGCACCGAATGCCAGAACGCCTCGACCGTCTGGCCCGAGAGGTTGCGGCCGGCGAGATCGGTCAGTGTCATCGACACCATCACCGGCAGCTCTTCACCACGCGCCTCGCCGGCTTCGTCGGCGGCGACGAGGGCGGCCTTGGCGTTCAGCGTGTCGAACACCGTTTCGATCAGGATGAAGTCGACGCCGCCATCGAGCAACCCGTCGATCTGCTCGCGGTACATGTCCTTCACCTCGTCGAAGGTGACGGCGCGGTAGCCGGGATCGTTGACGTTGGGCGACACCGACAGGGTCTTGTTGGTCGGGCCGAGCGCACCGGCCACGAAGCGCGGCTTGGCGGGATCGCGCGCCGTGGCGGCGTCGGCGCAGGCGCGCGTGAGCTTGGCCGCGGCGATGTTGATCTCGCGCGCCATGCCGGTGATGCCGTAGTCCGAGAGGCTGATGGCGTTGGAGTTGAAGGTGTTGGTCGCCACGATGTCGGCGCCGGCGTCGAGATAGGCATTGCAGATCTCGCCTACGACGTCGGGCCGCGTCAGGTTGAGAAGGTCGTTGTTGCCCTTCTGGTCGTGGTTGAAGGTGCGTCCGCCGCGGAAACCTTCCTCGTCGAGTCTGTAGCTCTGGATCATCGAGCCGTAGGGCCCGTCTTTTACGATGATTCTCTCGCTGCCGATCTCGCGCAGCAGGTCGGCTTTCTGTTCCCGTGTCATCGCGGACGTACTCCCAGCAGGTGACAAATCGCGAAGGTGAGGTCGGCGCGGTTCAGCGTGTAGAAATGGAACTGATCGACGCCATCATTGTGCAGCCGTCGGCAAAGATCGCCCGCCACGGTCGCTGCGATCATGCGGCGAGTCTCGACATCGTCCTCGAGCCCTTTGAACAGCTCGGCCAGCCAGGCCGGCACCTTGGATCCGCAGAGGCCCGCCATCTTGGCAATGCCCTGGAAGTTCGACACCGGCATGATGCCGGGCACGATCGGCACATGGATGCCGGCCGCTGCCGCGCGGTCGCGGAAGCGCAGGAAGTCGTCGGCATCGAAGAAGAACTGCGTGATGCAGCGGTCGGCGCCGGCATCGACCTTGCGCTTCAGATTGTCGAGGTCGGCCTTGGCGTCAACCGAGTCGGGATGCTTCTCGGGATAGCCCGCGACGCTGATCTGGAAGTCGCCGATCTTCTTCAGGCCGGCGACCAGGGCCGCGGCATTCTCGTAGCCGCCGGGATGGGCGGTGTACTTGCCGCCCATGCCCGAGGGTGGGTCACCGCGCAACGCCACGATATGGCGGATGCCAGCATCCCAGTAGGCCTGTGCCACTTCGTCGATCTCTTGCTTGGTCGCGGCGACGCAGGTGAGATGGGCGGCGGCATCGATGCCGGTCTCGGACTTGAGTCGCGCGACGGTCTCGTGCGTGCGCTGGCGGGTCGAGCCGCCGGCACCGTAGGTCACCGAGAAGAATCTGGGCTGCAGCGGCTTCAGGCGGTTCACCGTCTCCCACAGGGTACGCTCCGCGGCCTCGGTCTTGGGCGGCGAGAACTCGAACGACACGGCGAGATGCTGCGGCGCGCGCGCGGGAAACTCCGTCGTCGACGTGCTCATCGGGCTGCCGATCGGACCGGTATCGGGACTCATCGTGGAACTCCGTGCGAATGATCGGCGGCAAGGGCGGGGCGTTGCACGAGCTCGCGCTCGGCGCGCCAGATGCCGGTCATCAACCGGCGCCCGGGGAAGTGGATGGGCTCCAGCACATTGAGCCCGGCGCTCCGGAGCCAGCCCTGGACCTGGTTGTCGGCGAAGCCGAGGTGGACGTGGGCATGCTCGCGCTTCAGCTCGACCATGTCGTGCGGCGAGAAATCGACGACCAGCACGGTGCCGCCCGGGCGCACGACGCGGGCCGCCTCGGCCAGCGCCGCGGCCGGATCGTCGGCGTAGTGCAGGACGTGATGGATGGTGACGACATCGAAGCCGTCGGCCTCGAACGGCAGCGCATACATGTCGCCCTGGCGGATCTCGACATTGTCGAGGCCGGCGCGGGCGAGGTTGGCGCGGGCCAGCGCCAGCATCTCGCGCGACTGGTCGACGCCCACGGCCTGCTCGACCCTGGGGGCCAGCACTTCGAGCAGGCGGCCGGTGCCGGTGCCGATGTCGAGCAGCCGGCGCGCGCCCAGCGGCAGGTGATGGGCAAGCGCGCGCTCGATCTCGCGGTCGGCGACGTGCAGGGCCCGCAGTTCGTCCCAGCGCTGGGCGTTGTCGCGGAAGAAGCGCACCGCGGCGTTCTGGCGGCGCTGCTGCAGGGCATCGAGCCGGGCCCGGTCGGTGGCGATACGCGGATGCTTGGGGTCGAGCCGGCGCACGAACTCGCGCACCAGCGCGGCGTCCTCGCCGACGGTGACCAGGCGGAAGCGGGTGAACTGACCCTCGCGGAAGCGCTCCAGGAGGCCGGCTTCGACCACCAGTTTGAGATGGCGCGACACCCTCGGCTGGCTCTGGCCCAGGACATGGACGTAATCGCTGACCGTCAGGTCTTCGCGCGCCGCCAACGCCAGGATGCGCAGCCTGGTGTCTTCGGCCGCCGCCCTCAGGAGGGTGAGAAGGTGATCCATGAGTTCGTGAATATAAGCATATCTTTATGTTTGCAAGGGCAAAGTTTGGCCCGCTGCTGTGGCTCCGGGAGCACAGGCAGGGCGTCTTTTGGCTATTCACTTCAAACCACTGCGGACGTGTGCAACACTGCGGCAGAATAGCGGCGGCCGAACGCCGCTTCATGTTTTTGGGTCCAGCGTATCCGGGCCGGCGGGATGGACCAGGGTAGTGTTGATGGTCGAGAGTCTGTCTGGAACGATGAGGCGGAAGGCGCGCCGTTCGCTCGTCGCGATGGCTGTTGCCGCCACTTTGATGGGCGGCTGCGCGACCGGCGACACCGGTGCCACCGAAGTCTGGGACCCGATCGAGACGCCCAACCGCTTCCTGTTCTCGCTCAACCGCGTCGTCGACATCATCGCGTTGCGCCCCGTCGCCGTCATCTATCGCGACTGGGTGCCGGAGCCCGCTCAGAAAAGCGTGCGCAACCTCCTCGACAATCTCGGCGAGCCGGTGACGGCGATCAACGAGGTGTTCCAGGGTGACCCGAACCGCGCCGCCACGACCATGGCGCGCTTTCTCGTGAATTCGACCATCGGCGTCGCCGGACTGTTCGATGTGGCCACCATGCTCGGTCTTGAGCGGACCAAGGAAGACGCCGGCAAGACCATCGGCCTCTATGCCGGCGTCGAGCCGGAAAACGGCGGCTTCTACCTCATGCTGCCGGTCATCGGTCCTTCCAATGCCCGCGACGGCACCGGCCTGATGATCGACTATCTGGCCGATCCGTTCCGTATCCTGACCTTCAACCTGGCCGTCGACTGGACCGCGTACCAGGCCGCCCGCTACGGCATGAACGTGATCGACTACCGCTCGCGCACCATCTTCGCGCTCGACGACCTGGAAAAGAACAGCGTCGACTACTACGCCGCGCTGCGCAGCGCCTATACGCAGAACCGCGCCGACCTGATCCGCCAGCGGCGCGAAAAGACCGATACCAAGGGCGAATTGGAACGTCGCGACAACCTCGCTCTGGTACGCTAAGACTCCACCGTCCGAAGTCCTTTTCAGGGAGCGAACCAGTGTCGCTGCTCGCCTTTCGTCGCGTCGCAATGCGCCTTGCCGGCGCCGCCCTCCTTCTCGTCCTGCCTGCCCTCGGTCCGTCGGCCTCGGCAGCCGACCCCTCGCAACTCGTGCAGAGCACGGCGCAGCAGGTGATCGACATCGTCAAGAACAAGACCGGGGCGGACCGCCAGGCCGCGATCATGACGGTGCTGCAGGCAAGCTTCGACATGCCCGCGATGGGCCGCTCGGCGCTGGGTACGCACTGGAACCAGGCGACCGAGGAGGAGCGCACGCGCTTCCTCAAGGCCGTCGCCACGGCGGAGGCCCGCGCCTACAGCGAGCGTTTTGGCCAGTACGCCGGCCAGACGCTGACGGTGGGCAAGGTGGTACCGCGCGCCAACGGCGTGTCGATTGTCGAGAGCAAGCTGAACCAGGCCGCCGGCCAGCCGATCAAGATCGACTGGGAGGTTCGCGGCGACCGCATCACCGACGTGAAGGTCGAGGGCGTCAGCATGGTCATGACTAGACGTTCCGATTTCAATTCCTATATCCAGAACCATGGCGGGAAAGTCGACGCCCTGGTCCAGGAATTGGAAAGCCGGGCCAACCGCTAGACTCCTGCCGCCCCCAAAGCGGGGCGAATTGCGCCTGTAACGCAACCGACGTAAGCTTCCTGCGGGAGGCGTGTCGATCGCTCCGCAGGCCGTAAGCGACGGCAGCGGATCGGAGGAGAGCGCCATGGATAGCGTACTGCTGAAGAACCCGGCCGAACCCAGATCCGCTGATTTGAGGGCGGTCGATCCCGTCTGGGCCAAGATTCGCGAGGCCGCCCAGGCCGCTGCCGCGGCCGAGCCGGTACTGGCGGGGACGTTGCACGCCACCATCCTCAGCCAACCCAGGTTCGAAAGCGCGCTCAGCTACCACCTGGCCAGGCTTGCCGGCACGACCGAGGTGCCCGCCGCCCTGATCCGCCAGACCTTCGACGAGGCCTTCGCCGCCGATCCCGCCATCACCGTTGCCGCCCGTGCCGACATCGTGGCAGTGGCCGACCGCGATCCCGCCTGCACCAGCCATCTCGACCCGCTGCTCTGGTTCAAGGGCTATCACGCGCTGCAGACCTATCGCACCGCCCATTGGCTGTGGCTGCAGGGCCGCCAATCGCTGGCCCATTTCCTGCAGAGCCGGGCGAGCGCCCTGTTCGGCCTCGACATCCATCCCGGCGCCGTGATCGGCAAGAGCATCTTCATCGACCACGGCACCGGCGTGGTGATCGGCGAGACCGCCGTCGTCGAGGACGGCGTCTCCATGCTGCATGGCGTGACCCTCGGCGGCACCGGCAAGGAGCGCGGTGACCGGCACCCGAAGGTACGGCGCGGTGTGCTGCTGGGCGCCGGCGCAAAAGTGCTGGGCAATATCGAGATCGGCGCCTGCGCCAAGATCGCGGCCGGCAGCGTCGTGCTGGAACCGGTCCCGGCCGGCTGCACCGCGGCCGGCGTGCCGGCGCGCATCATCGGCTGCGTCGACGTGCCGGAACCGGCGCTGGAGATGGATCAGCGGATCTAGATGACCGTGGAGCACAAGTTCCGCGGCCTAGCGCTTCACACCTGGACGGTCGATACGACGCCGCTTGAACAGGCGCTGGCGGCGGCCAAGGCCGGCGGCTTCGATGCCGTCGAGCTGCGGCGCGTCGACTTCGTGCGCCATCCGAACGCGCTCGATCTCGTGAAGAAGAGCGGCCTGCCGGTCGCCTGTGTCGGCGTCGAGCCCGGCTGGATCTTCTCTTCGAAGGGCGACGAGCAGGAGCGGCTGTTCGGCGTGTTCCGCGAGAGCTGCCAGGCCGCCGTTGCACTCGATTGCCCGACCCTGATGAGTGCCATCGGGCCTGGCACCGCGAGCCTCGACGAGGTGGTCGCCAACATTCGCCGCGCCGGTGCCATCGCCGCTGAATTCAAGCTGCGGCTGGCAGTCGAGTATCAGTTCCAGCATCCGGTCGTGAAGAGCCTCGACATCCTGCGCGATCTCGTCGCCCGCGCCGATGAGAAGAGCGCCGATGAGAAGAGCGTCGGCCTGCTGCTTGACGCCTATCACCTGCAGCGCGGCGGCCGGCCCGGCGGCGGCTTCTCCGATGTGCCCGAGGCGGAGATCTTCTACGTGCAATACAGCGACGTGCCGGATGCACCACCCAACGGCCCGCCGCCGGTCGACCGCCTGCCGCCCGGCAGGGGCGTCGTGCGCTGGACCGAGCTGTTCCGGCTCCTCGCCGCCAAGAACTACGCTGGCTACGTCAGCTACGAGGCACCCAATCCCGCCCATTGGGAACGACGCGCGGCCGATGTCGCGGCCGAAGGGGCGCAAGCCACCCGTCGCGCCCTTGCGGACGCCTTCGGTCGCTAACCGCTGCCGATGCGCCGTCTATGCACGTCCGTCCTGATCGTGGGTGGCGGGCCGGTCGGCTCGACCCTGGCGCTCGATCTCGCGTCGCGCGGCATCGACGTGATCGTGGCCGAGCAGAACCCGCCGGGCCACATGCCCGGCGTGAAGTGCAACCACGTTGCGGCGCGAACGATGGAGATCTTCCGCCGCCTCGGCATCGTGGGTCGCGTGCGCGACACCGGCTTGCCAGCCGACCATGCCAACGACGTCGCCTTCCGCACCACCGCCGTGGGCATCGAATTCGCACGCATCCATATTCCCTGCCGACGCGACCGCTACACCGACAGGAGCGGCCCCGACGGCGGATGGCCGACGCCGGAGCCGCCGCACCGCATCAACCAGATCTATCTCGATCCTCTGCTGGCCGACGCGGCGGCGGCGCATCCCAAGGTGCGGTTCCTGAACCTCGCGCGCGTGCGCGGCTTTACGCAGGACGAAGCCGGCGTCACCGCCGAGGCCGAGGATCTCGACGGTGGCGGCAAGCTCCTGATCGATTGCGCCTATCTGGTCGGTTGCGATGGCGGGTCGTCGGTCGTCCGTCACGGGATCGGCGCGAAGCTCGCCGGCGACGCCATGATCGGTCGCACCCAGTCGAGCTACATCCGGGCCCCGGGCCTGGCCGGGCGGATGCAGGCCGCGCCCGCCTGGTCGACCCAGGTCATGAACCCGCGACGCAGCGCCAACATGTTCGCCGTCGACGGAAGCGAGACCTGGCTGGTCCACAACTATCTGCGGCCCGACGAGGCCGATTTCGACGCGATCGATGCCGATGGCTGCCTGCGCGACATCCTGGGCGTCGACGGATCGTTCGACGTGGAAGTCATCGGCCGCGAGAACTGGATCGGGCGCCGCCTGCTTGCCGACCGCTTCCGCGACCGCCGCGTCTTCATCTGCGGCGACGCTGCGCACATCTGGGCGCCTTTCGCCGGCTACGGCATGAACGCCGGCATCGCCGACGCGACCAATCTCGCCTGGATGCTGGCGGGTGTGCTCGATGGCTGGGCCGATCCGGCGATCCTGGCGGCGCATGAGGCCGAGCGCTGGCCGATCACCGAGCAGGTTTCCAAATATGCCATGGGCACCGCGCTGTCGCTCGCCCGTGCCCGGGCCGAGGTGCCCGCCGATATCGAAGCGACGGGCCCCGACGGCGATGCCCGCCGTGCCGATCTCGGCCGTCGGCTGCTGGAGGTGCACACGCCGCAGTTCTGTTGCGGTGGCCTGAATTTCGGTTCGTTCTACGACCGCTCGCCGATCGTGGCCTACGACGGCGAGGCGGCACCCGCCTACACGATGGACAATTTTACGCCCTCCACCGTGCCCGGCTGCCGCACGCCGCATGTCTGGCTGGAAGAGGGGCGGTCGCTTTACGACGCCATGGGCTCCGGCTTCACCTTGCTGCGCTTCGACCGCGCGACCCCGGTGACGGGGCTGGTCGAAGCGGCGGCCCGGCGCGGCGTGCCATTGTCGGTGCTCGACCTCGCGCCGCAGGGGCCCTATCGCGAGAGGCTGGTGCTCTCCCGCCCGGACCAGCATGTCGCCTGGCGGGGTGACGTATTGCCCGGCGATCCCTTGGCCCTGATCGACCGGGTCCGTGGCGCGCTGTAGACGAACAGCTTCAGGCAGTCGATCATCGTGCTCAAGACAGGAAGGCGGGGGAACGCGATGAGCGACGTGCGTATTCTGGCGACAGGCTTCGGCTTTCCCGAAGGGCCGGTGGTCCTGCCCGACGGATCGGTGATCCTGACGGAGATCCGCAACAACCGCTGCTCGCGCGTCACGCCGGACGGCAAGGTGTCGTTGTTCTCGGCGACCGGCGGCGGGCCCAACGGACTCGCGGTCGGACCCGATGGCGCGCTCTATCTTTGCAACAACGGCGGCAGCCGCTACGTCGAGGGCAATTCGATGGGTGTGGCGCCGCATCCCGACTACAAGCACGGCTTCGTCCAGCGCCTCGACCGCACCACCGGCAAGATGACCGAGCTCTATGTCGAGTGCGACGGCCACAAACTCTCGGCGCCCAACGACCTGGTGTTCGACAAGGCCGGTGGCTTCTATTTCACCGACCTCGGCAAGCGCTACGCCCGCCAGCGCGACCATGGCGGCATCTACTACGCCAGGCCGGACGGCTCCTCGATCAAGTGCCTCGTCCATCCGTTCCTCAGTCCCAACGGCTGTGGCCTGTCGCCCGACGGCAAGATCCTCTATGTCGCCGACACCGAAAGCGCGCGCCTGTGGGCTTTCGACATCGAAGGTTCGGGGATGCTGCGCAAATCGACCGGCAACGCCCATCACAGCGGCCGTGTCGTCGGCGCCGTCGGCAGCAACGCGCGCTTCGACAGTCTTGCGGTGCTGGAGAACGGCAACATCACGGTGGCCACGCTCAACACCGGCATGATCACCGAATTCTCACCGGCCGGCGCCGTCGTGCGCGAGGTCAAGATGCCGGACATCTATCCAACCAATATCTGCTTCGGCGGCCCCGACATGCGGACGGCCTACATCACCCTGTCGGACAAGGGCCAGCTCGCGACCATGACGTGGCCGACGCCGGGGCTTAAGCTCAATTTCAGCTGAAGCGGCGCATTGGCCGCGGACCAACAAGGAGACATCGATGACCGACATTCAGATCGCGCCCAATCTTCCGCAGTGGATGAAGGACCATGTCGACCGTTACCTCTCGAGCGGCGGCACCGACGGCCACATGTACAAGATCACCTTGCCCAACCTGCCGGAACTCAACGTTCCGTCGCTGCTGCTGATCACCAAGGGCCGCAAGTCGGGGCAGAAGTTCCTGTTCCCGTTGTTCTACGGGCGTAGCGACGACAAGGGGGCGGGCAAGGGCTACTTCGTGATCGCCTCCAAGGGCGGCGCGCCGGAACATCCCGGCTGGTACCGCAACCTGCTGGCCAATCCCGAGGTCGAGATCCAGGTTGGCACGGCGAAGATGAAGGCACGCGCCCGCATCGCGTCGGGCGAGGAGCGGGCGCGGCTGTGGAAGGAAGGCGTCGGCTTCTGGCCACCCTATGCCGACTACCAGGTCAAGGCGGGCTCGCGCGAAATCCCCGTCGTCGTGCTCGATCCGCTGACCTAGGCCGTGAACTCAGGAGGGGGCATCAGCTCCTTCCTGCTCCTCACAAGACGGAGATAGTCTGTTCCCAAGGGCGTCCAGTTGCGTTGCGTATCCACGTCGTCGCGCAAACTTCGGAGGCTGCATCATGAAATTTCCCCGCCGTGCATTCACGCGTCTGGCCGCGGGAGCTGCCGCGTTGCCGGTTGTACCCGGCATTTTGCGGGCGCAAGCCTATCCGTCGCGGACCGCACGCATCGTCGTCCGCATTCCCGCCGGCGGGGCGACCGACAACAATGAGCGCCAGAAGCGGCATTGGCTGACGGAGCGCCTCGGCAAGCAATTCATCATCGAGAACAAGCCC
>JAUXRT010000026.1 GCA_030681635.1 Reyranella sp. | reverse complement strand
TCGAACTGGCGCGAGCGCTGCAGCTCCAGCTCGTCGAGCAGGGTGAGCTTGGCCGTGGTGCCGCCCATGTCGAAGGCGACGGCCTTGGCGATGCCGTTCTCGGCCGCGACCGTGAGCGCCAGGATGGCACCGCCGGCCGGGCCCGATTCGACCAGCCGCACGGGATAGCGCCGCGCCGTATCGACGGTGGTGATGCCGCCCGACGACATCATCAGCAGCAGGGGGCCGGCGACGCCTTCCTTCTTGAGGTCGGTTTCGAGTTGGCCGAGATAGCCCGCCATGCGCGGCAGCACGTAGGCGTTGGCGATGGTGGTGGAGGTCCGCTCATACTCGCGGATCTCCGGGCAGACCTCGCAGGAGAGCGAGATGGCGACGCCCGGCAGTTCCTCGGCCAGGATCTGGCCGGCGCGGCGCTCGTGTGCCTCGTGGGTGAAACTGTGCAGGAAGCAGACGGCCACGGCCTCGATCTTGCGCTGGCGCAATTCGACCGCGACGGCGCGCACGGCTTTCTCGTCGAGCGCCATCAGGACGGCGCCGTCGGCCGCGACGCGCTCGGGGATGCCGAAGCGCAGGTCGCGCGGCACCAGCGGGTCAGGCCGCTCCATGTAGATGTCGTACTGCTCGAACCGATGCTCCCACGCCATCTCGACCGAATCGCGGAAGCCCTCGGTGGTGAGCAGCGCGGTGTGCGCGCCCTTGCGCTCGATCAGAGCGTTGGTGGCGAGCGTCGTGCCATGCACCACCAGGGTGACGTCGGCCGCCGCGACCGCGGCCTCGGCCAGGATGGCGCGCACGCCGTCCAGCACCGCGCGCTCGGGTGCGTCGGGTGTCGTCAGGAGCTTGATGGAGTGGGCGGTCGAGCCGGTTTCCAGCACGACATCGGTGAACGTGCCGCCGATATCGACGGCCAAACGCGCGGACATGATTTTCAGTTCTCGTTGATCTTGATGTTGCCCTTGGCGACGACGTCGCCCCAGGTCTTCAGGTCCCGTTGAAGATAGGCGATGTAGTCGGCGCGCGGCAGGGTGGCGGGATGGAGGCCTTGCTCGTCGTACTTCGCCTTCACGGCGGGATCGGCCATGACCTTCAGGATCGCCGTCGTCAGCACGGCCATGACCGGCTCGGGCGTCTTGGGAGGGGCCGCGATGCCATACCAGTTCTCGGCCTGGTAGCCCGGCACCACTTCGGCAATCGCCGGTGTTTCCGGCAGCACCGGCCAGCGCTGGGGTGAGGTCACGGCCATGGCGCGCGCCTTGCCGCCGCGGATCAGGCCCAGGGTGGCGGGATCGCCGAAATAGGCATCGACGATGCCGGCCGCGAGATCGTTCAGTGCCGGCCCGGTGCCGCGATAGGGCACGTGGATCATTTTCAGGCCCGACATCTGGGTGAATAGTTCGCCCGCAAGATGCTGGCTGGTGCCGATGCCGCCCGAGGCCCAGCGCAGTTCCTGGCGCTTCGCCAATTCCATGAATTCGGGCAGCGTCTTGGCCGGCAGGTCGTTGCGCACGGCCACGATGAAGGGCATGCGCACCAGCCGCGTGATCTGCGACAGCGCCATCGGGTCGTAGGGCAGCTTGCGCAGGTGCGGCCCGGCGGTGAGCGTGCCGACGCCGGTGAGGGAGAGCGTATAGCCGTCGGGCGGGGCGTGCGACATCGCCTCGACGCCGATGATGCCGCCGGCGCCACCCTTGTTCTCGATCAGGATCGGCTGGCCGAGTTCCCTGGAGAGCGGTTCCATCAGCAGGCGCGCCGTCATGTCGACGCCGCCGCCGGGCGGAAAGGGCACGATGATTTTAATCGGCCGGTCGGGGAACCTGGCTTGCGCCTGCGCTGCGAAAGGAAGGGCAAGGCCTGCGATCAGGATGCTGCGGCGGGTCGTGCCCATGGCGATTCTTTCCCCGATCAAAGGAACTGTCATCCCGACAGTGATGCGGACGCTAGCACGTTCGACTGCTCAGAGACCCACCTTCTTGAACACCTCGACGAAGCGGTCGACGTCCTGCTCGTCGTTGTAGACGTGCGGGCTGATCCGGAGGCGGCCGAGCCGCGGTGCGGCATGGACATTCTCTGCCGCGAGCTTCTGCGGCAGGTCCGTCGCCATGCCCTTGGGGAAGGCGAGGCTGAGCACGTGCGGCGCGCGCAGCTTCTTGTCGAGCACCTGCACGCCGGTGTTGGCGAGGCCGTCGGCCAGCCGGTCGGTGAGCATGCTAAGCCGCGCCACGATCGGCTCGTTGCCCCAGCCTGCCATCATCTCCATGCCGATCGCCGCCATCTCCATCGAGATGAAATGGTCGCGCTCGCCCATGTCGTAGCGCCGCGCACCATCGGTGTAGGAGACGTCGCGGAAGTAGAGCGTGTCCTCGGCCGAGACGGCGCGGCGGGCGCCGGCGGTCTGTTCCAGCGGCACGCCGCCCTGCCGGCGCTTGGCTGCATACATGAAGGCGCGGCCGTAGGGGCCCAGCACCCATTTGTAGGTCGGGAAGATCAGGAAGTCGGGATCGAGCACCTTCACGTCGATCTTGCGCACGCCGACGTCATGCGTGGCATCGACCAGCAGCGCCGCGCCCTGCTTGCGGGCCGCCGCCGCGATCCGCGCCATGTCGAGGGCGCCGCCGTCGGACCAGTGCACGGAGGAAATCGAGACCAGCGCCAGGGGCGCCGCGCCGCCGCGGTCGATGGCGCCCATGACGGACGTGGTCCAGTCGCCGTCGGCGGGCTGCGCCACCTGCTCGACGGTGAAGCCGCCGGCTTCGGCGCGGCTCATCCATTCCAGCACCGGCGAGGTGTGGTCGTCCTTCAGCACCAGCACGCGGCTGCCGCGCGCGATCGAGAGCACCTTGCCCGCGGTCGCGACGCCGTAGCCGACCGAGGGAATGAGCGCGACGTCGACCGGGTCGGCGCCGATCAGGGCGGCGGCGGCCTTGCGTGCGCGCTCGTACTGCTGCGACTGGAAGCCGGCTTCCAGCTTCCACGGCTGGCCCTTGCGGCCGATCGCGGCGCGGCCGGCCTCCTGCACCTTCAGCGGCAGCGGGCTCCACGAGGCGGCATTCAGAAAACAGACGTCGCGCGGGATGTCGAACAAGGCGCGCTGGGAGGGAAGCATGCTTTTGTCTCCGTCGATCGAATATGTGACGGCGAGACTAGCGCGCTCCCGCGTCGATACCGGCACCAAAAAAGGTATAGGCAGACCCTAGCCGACGCGCGCAGCTGATTACCTGCCACATCATTGAGAGGGCGGTGGACCGCGCCCAAGTTGAGCCCATCAAGCCCAAGGAGGCAGAGATGAGCTTTCAGTCCCGCAACCGCCTCACCCTCGAGCAGGATCTGTTCGCGACGCCGGCCGTGGCCGTGACGCCGCCCCCGTCGTTCCGCCAGCGCCTCGCCGTCACCATCGCGGTGTGGCGCGAGCGCACGATGGCGCGGCGCTGTCTCGCGGCGATGGACGCGCGCAGCCTGCGCGACGCCGGCATCTCGCCGGCCGCGGCGGCCTTCGAAGCGGGCCGGCCGTTCTGGCAGAGGCTGGGCGGGCTGCGCTGAAGGCGGTCAGTCGGCGGCGATGCCGAACGGCGGCGGATAGACGACACGGCCGTCGCCGCCGCCGAGCGCTCCCGGCTCAAGCTCAAGTGCCATGAAGGCCTCGCCCGTGAAGGGCGCCTTGAAGGGACGGGCGCGTGCGGCCGAGAAGCCGAAGCGCGGGTAGAAGCCGGGATGGCCGAGCACGAACACGGCCTGCCAGCCGCCGGTTTTGGCAGCCGCGAGCCCGGCCCGGACGAGGGTGCTGCCGGTCCCGCGCCGTTGCCGGCCGGGCTGGACCGACATCGGCGCCAGGGACAGCGCGCGGATCTCGTCTTTGCCGCGCGTCACGGCAAGCGGGCTGAATAGGATGTGGCCGACGATCGCCGTGCCTTCGATCGCCACCCATTCGACCGCGGCGAGATGGGCCGCCCGCAGATCGTCGACCAGCCTCGATTCATCGGGGCCGCCGAAGGCTGTGTCGTTCAGCCGGCGGATGGCGTCGTCGTCCGCGGCCTCGCGTTCGCGGATCACCACATCGTCTTGGCGGCGCGGCCCGGCCATTCGCGGTCGTAGGTCTCGCCGCCGACGCGCTCCTGGCTGAGCGCCGCCAGGATCTGGCCGGCACTGGGCAGGCTCTTCGGATCGACATGGTGTGCCGGGTTCCACAGTTCGGAGCGCACCAGGGCGCGGGCGCACTGGAAGTAGACGGCATCGACGGTCATCACCATCACCGAGCGCGGCGCCTTGTCTTCGACCGCGAAGGAGGCGAGCAGCGCCGGCTCGACGCTGAGGCGGGCGCGGCCGTTGACGCGGAGCGTGTTGCCGACGCCCGGGACCAGGAACAGCAGCGCCACCCGGGGATCGCGCACGATGTTGCGCAGCGAATCGATCCGGTTGTTGCCGCGCCGGTCGGGCAGCATCAGCGTCTTCTCGTCGTGCACGCGCACAAACCCCGGACGGTCGCCGCGCGGCGAGCAGTCGAGCCCCTCGGGCCCTGAGGTCGCGAGCGACACGAACGACGAGGCTTCTATGTAGGCGCGGTAGTGCGGTGTGATCCGTGCCACTTCTTTTACAGTGGCGGCCTCGGCGGGCTGGCCGTAGAGCGCTTCGAGGTCGGCGACGGTGGCGACGGTATGCTGGGCGAAGGTGTCGGGCATGGGCGTGCTCATCAACTCCAGCGGGCGGGTGAACTGCCGAGTGGCTCGGCGGGGCGAGCGTAGAAGGCGGGTGTCTCGCTCAACTGCACGATCGGGCGGAGATGGTTCAGGCGGCCGAACGGGCCGACGCTCTCGGTGATGAGGCTTGCCAGCTCGTCGTCGCTGAGTTCGGCCGCGCCTTTCGAGGCATCGACGGTGCCGAGGCTCGCGATCCAGTGCGCGACCTGGACCAGCGAGACGCGCACCAGCCAGGAGCCACCTTCCTCCACGCGGCGGGCGAGGCCCACCATGGCGCCCAGGGCACCGAGGTAGCCCGCGATATAGTCGTTGGCCTGCACCGGCATGTTGCGTGGCTTTTCCAGCGTGCCTTGCGTCGCGGAGAGACCGGTGACGTTCTGCACGATCGAATCGAAGCCGCGCCGCGACGACCACGGACCTTCGTGGCCATAGGCGCAGATGCTGACGCAGACGATGCCGGGCCGGAGCTCGGCCAGCCGCTCCGGCGAGAAGCCGCGCGCCGCCAGCGTGCCGGGTCGATAGCCTTGCGTAAAAACATCGGCCTCGCGCACCAGGCCTGTGAGTGTCTCGATGCCGGCAGGTTCGCGCAGGTCGAGCCAGGCGCAGCGCTTGCCGTGGCCGGTGTCCATCAGGAGTTCGGTTTGATAGGGCAGGTGGGGCGCCGCGATGTGCAGCACGTCGGCGCCGTTCTCGGCCAGCACGCGCCCGCTGGTCGGGCCGGCCAGCACGCGGGTGAGATCGAGCGCTTTGACGCCGCTCAGCGGCCGGTCGCCTTTTGGCAGCGGCCGGGCCGGCGCTTCCCCGATCTTGATCATGTCGATCAGCGGCAGCTTGGCGATGGCGATGCCGTGCGGATGGGCGTTCCATTCGGCGCGGCTGCGCACCAGGCCGCCGACGCAGTTGCCCGCCGCGATCGCCTCCTCGATGGCGAGCCCGTCCCACTTGGCGACAGCCTCGGCCAGCGCCTCGCGCGTTTCGGCCTTGGCGCCCGAGATGCTGAGCGCGCCGGCGCGGTGATGTGGATGGTTGGTATGCAGGAACATGGTCCGGCCGTCGCGCGTCGGGTAGTGACCGGCCAGCGGATCCCACGACACGGGCTTCTCACCGTTCCGCCGCACGTAGGTGTTGGAGCGCAGCGATGCCGCCGCGGCGCGGCGATCGATCGTCACCGCCTGCGGCTTGCCGGTGCGCAGCCGCCAGAGATCGGACACCGCCAATCCCACCGCGCCCAGCGCCGCCGAGCCGGCATGGGCGATGCGCCACGGCGTCGCGAACACCGGATCGTCGCCGCCGGTGAGCGTAAGTGAATCGTCGGCACGTCTTTTGCGGCCGAGCTGGCCAAGGACGTCGTGGACCAGCGCGTCGCTCATCTATCAGCCCTCATTTATCGGCCCACGTATTCGGCATGATCCGGGTCAGCAGCGCCATCAGCGCGTCGGGGCAGGTGATGTGCGGATTGTGGCTGCAATCGAGCTCGTACGACTTCCAGCCGGCTTCGCTCTTGGTGCGCGTGCTGAACTGGCGGAATACGTCGCCCG